>JAGYMV010000151.1 GCA_018400355.1 Wenzhouxiangella sp. | reverse complement strand
GGCTTGCCGTCTGGTGTCCCGCTAGACGGCAAGCGCTTTCTCAGGTGACAATGGCATTGACTCAACCATTTGCCAGCAGGCACCACCCATGATGCAAACTCTCCATGCTGCTTGAATTCATCGCTTCCATCGCATTGGGCCTCGGTGTGGCGGGCCTGCTGATGCTGTTCAATCGCCTAAGCCCCAAAGCGCTGCCTGCTTTTTTGCTGCCCGCCAGCGCGGGCTTGGCCATGATCGCCATGATGGTCTATCTGGAATACTCATGGGCCAAGAGAACCATCGACAACCTGCCTCAAGGCGTGGTGGTCACCGCTCAAAGCAGCGAGCGCATGTGGTATCGCCCCTGGACGTATCTCAAGCCCCTATCGCTTCGAATGGTGGCGGTGGATACCCGCAGAAACAGAACCAATGAGCAATGGCCCGATCAAGTGATGACCACGGTGGTGCTTTTCGGGCGCTGGCTGCCCGCGCGCGAAATCCCGGTGGTGTATGACTGTGCCAACGCCACACGCGCCGATCTTGAAGCCGATGTGCGCTTTTCGGCCGAAGGGGGTTTGGTGGGTGCAGACTGGCGCCCTTTGACCAAGGACGACCCCGCTTTGATGGCTGCTTGCGCTACCATCAAGCCATGAATGTCGGTCAGCTTGACGCGTTACCGCACCGCCTACAACCCTTGGGTATTCAGGCGCGATGAAGACCACACAAAAACGCCTTTGGTTGGCACTGGCTTTGGTTGGTGTGGTGTGTCTGGCCTGGCTGGCCGTGGCGGGGATTTTGTTGTGGGCTGTGTTATCGCCCAATGACTGGCAAACCCTTCGCGGCGCCTTGGGTGGCCGGGCGGGCTTGTTGCTGTTTTTGTGGGGGCTTGCTTTGGTGCCGATTTATTCGGTGCTTCATGGCTTGGCTCACCGCTACATCACCAAACCAGCCCGCTTGGTTGAAGAGGTGGCCGTCCGTTTACAAACACCCCACCCAGCACCACTCGATCTCAGCGATCCAGACACGGCCCCCATGGCCAAGTTGTTTAACCAACTGCTGGCTGAGCGGGCGCAATTGCAGCAAGACATCGATGCCCAAATTGCAAAAGCGTCGGCCGATATCGAAGAAGAACGCGCCTGGTTAAGCGCTTTGATGGCAGAACTCGACCGGTCGGTGGTCGTGTGTAATCTAGATGGTCAAATATTGCTGTACAACAACCGCGCCAAACTCCAATTCAAACGGCTTTCCACCCATGGCGCCTTGGCCGATGGGGGTGAGCTGATCGGCCTGGGCCGCTCGATCTATACCGTCTTTAGCCGGGATTTGATCGAGCACGCCGTTGCCACACTCAGCCGTCGGCTTCAACGCGGTGAGCAACCGGTCAGTGCTCAGTGCGTGAGCCAAACCCCATCTGGCAAATGGTTTCGGGTCCACGTCAGCCCCGTTCGCCGAGACACTCAAGCCCTACGTGGTCTGGTCTTGATCATCGAAAACATCACCGAAGAGTTTGTCGCCAAGACACAGCATGCCCAGCACCTCGATTGGCTTGCCGATGGTTTGGCCGCAGAGCATGTCCAACTCAGCCAAGCACTGCAAACACACACCGACCTCGACGACCCATTGCATCAAGCCGTGCAATCACACCTGGCTTGGCTGGACAGACAACGCCAACACTTACCAGACAGACACAGCACAGGGTTTCGGCCTTGGCCTTTGGAAGATGTATCGGCCCAAGACTTACTGGAAGCCGCTTCTCAAGCGATTGAACCCATCACCTCGACCCAAACAGAGACCAGCCATTCCATCGATGGGCTTTGGGTGCGTGTTGAAGGCTATGCCCTGTTACAAACCATCCAAGTGATCGCGCGAGCGCTCAAAGAGACTTGGGGCTTAGAAGACATCACGCTTCGGATGGGGATCGAAGGCAGCCAGCTGAACCTGATGGTGCTTGGCTCACCCACAGCCCCTGCCTCAGATGCACCACCATCACCAGAAGCACTGACGGCTTGGTGGGAGACACTCTCTCGTACCGACAGCCTCGATGAGGTGGCGTTGGCAAAATCCATTGAGGCTGTGGTCACACACCACGGGGGTCAGATCCATTGTGGCCTCATGCCCGATCAGCACCTGGCCATCAACCTCACGTTGCCGATCATGAATGAGCAGGTGCAATTGTCTGAGACACTGCCCGACCCACAAGGTGGTCGCCCAGAATTTTATGACTTCAACCTTTTTCATCCAACCACGCCATCGGCTGATGTGGTGGATCAACCACTCGACTCGCTGAGGTTCACGGTCTTTGACACCGAAACCACCGGCCTCAACCCCAGCAAAGGCGATGAGATCATTCAGCTTGGTGCGGTGCGTGTGGTCAATGGGCGCCTGCTCAAGCGCGAGTCCTTCAATCAATTGATTGATCCGAAACGCCCGATCCCTAAAAGCTCCATCCCAATTCATGGCATCACGCCCGCCGATGTTGAAGGCCAACCGACCATTGATGTGGTTTTGCCCTTGTTCCATCGGTTTTGCGAAGAGTCCGTGTTGGTCGCACACAATGCCGACTTTGATATGACCTGCATCAATCTCAAAGCGCCCCTCATTGGAAAAACATTCGATTACCCTGTTTTGGATACCTTGTT
>JAGYMV010000150.1 GCA_018400355.1 Wenzhouxiangella sp. | reverse complement strand
CTTTGATCAGAGTCTTGTTCGGGGGCACCGTTTTAGACACCCGGTGCATGGTGTAGACATATTGGCTCATGGCCCGAATGATACCAATCTATCGCCCAAAAAGGCTAAGCTTTAGCCATGGAAATTTTGGTCACAGGCGGCGGTGGTTTTCTGGGGCAAGCGATTGTTCGGCAACTGCTGGCCAGAGGTGATGGTGTGCGCATCCTCAATCGAGGCCGTTACCCTGAGCTCGACGCCCAAGGTGTGCGCTCTTTTGTGGGTGACATCGCCGATCTCGATGCGGTGATGGAGGCCTCTCAGGGTGTGGATGCGATCATTCATGTCGCAGCACAAGCAGGCTCTGGTCTGTATGCACCGGATTTTTATCAAGCCAACGTGGTGGGAACCAACCATGTCTTGGCTGCTTGTCGCGCCCATGGCATCAGGTATTTGGTGTATACCTCATCCCCAAGTGTGGTGCACGCCGGTGGGGACATTGAAAACGGCAATGAATCCTTGCCTTATGCCACCCACTTCAACGCCCCTTATCCCCAAACCAAGGCGCAAGCCGAAGCCGCTGTCTTGAAGGCCAATTCAGGCAGCCTAAAGACCGTTGCCCTTCGCCCGCATTTGATCTGGGGGCCGGGGGACAATCAGTTGCTGCCGCGCTTGATTGAAAAAAACAACAGCCGAGGGATTCGTCTCCCAGCACCGGATAAATTAATCGACACGGTCTATGTCGACAATGCCGCCGAGGCGCATGTGTTGGCATTGGATGCGCTCAGGACAAACGACGTGGCCGCGGGCCGGGCTTTTTTTATCAGCAATGGTGAGCCACTGGCCATTTCAAAAATGATGGCGCATCTGTTGCAGGCCGCGGGACACAAGCCCAACATTCGGCCCATTCCTTTGAACCTGGCCATGGGGCTTGCGACCTTCGTTGAGGGGCTATGGCGTCTTGCCAGACGCCGCACAGAACCCCCTTTATCGCGCTTTGTGGTGGAGCATTTGGCCACAGCGCATTGGTATGACTTGACCCAGGCGCGTGAGGCGCTGGGCTATGTGCCCCGCATCTCTCTCGATCAGGGGTTGGCGCGGTTGCGCGAGCGCCAATAGGTGAGCACCCGCTCGAGCCACGAGCGCTTCAAATAGCCCGCGTCTTCATGACCCACGCCCGCATAACCGGAGTACTTGTGTTTGACCCAGGCGTTGCGGTCGGTCTGAGCCAAAAACGCAAACAGCCAATGATTGATGGGATGGAACCCCGTTTTTTTGGTCAGCGCGGTGCCCAAGTCAATCACTTTCGGGGCGCCTTGGGGGGTGATTAAGATGTTGTCTTGTCTTTTCAAATCGCCATGGGCCACGCCAGCGGCATGCATGGCATCGATGGTGTTCCTCAGGTGGACAAATACACTGGGATCAGTGTCATCCACCTCGCTCAAAGGCTGGCCATCTATAAACTCAAGCACCAAGTAGGTCTCAAAAAACAAGCCAAAGCAGGTCGGCGTGCCAGACACTTGGTCCAAGCGTTGATACGCGCTGTGTTCTCGTTTCAATGTATACAGCGAGAGCCAGCGCTTGATCTCCCGACCCAATCGAAGGCCTTGTTGGCGTTCGGTGGTTTTCAAAAAGGGCCGTTTGATGATGAGCTTGGCCGGTAGGTCGGGGTGGTTGGGCTCAAACAGCCTGACCTCGCCTTGGTGGTGCGAGGCATGGGTGACCCGTTGACCCGCCTGAAAATCCAGCGTCTTGAGATAAGCCGCCAAGGCATTTGGGTCCACTGGCGGATTGGCTGGGGTGGGGATTTGGGTCATGGGGTCTATGATAGATGAGGATTGGGCAAGAATTTCTGGCAAAATGGGGGTTGAAGACTCGAAATTGGGCCAAGACGTCCCCATTATTGCCAGAGTCCATGACAAGTAGGGATGATTTAACCATGCCAATTTATGAATACCGTTGTCAGGCCTGTGGCCATGAGTTCGAAAAATTGCAAAAAATATCGGACCCGGTGATCACCGAGTGCCCCGAATGCCACCAATCCGAGGTCAAGAAATTGATCTCAGCGGCTGGCTTTCGGCTCAAAGGTGGCGGCTGGTATGAGACCGATTTTAAGCAGTCGGGCAAACGCAACCTCGCCGGTGATGGCGCGGAGAAAAGCCCCAAGTCAGAAACGGCGAGCGCAGACACCAAGACATCGAAGGCTGCCGACAGTAAAACCACCCCAAGCTCGGGTGAAAAAGTGGCTTGATGGACTTTGTGTAAACAGGCCCCTGTCTGGTCAAATGTAAAAAACCAATCAAAAAATTAAAGGTCTAGTCCATGCGAACCCACCTATGCGGTGAGATCACCGAAACGCTCAATGAACAAACCGTGACCGTGTGTGGTTGGGTGGATCGAGCCCGCGATTTGGGGGGCTTGATCTTTGTGGGCCTGCGCGATCATGCGGGTGTGTTGCAGGTGGTGATCGAACCAGACAACCAAGCCGCGTTTGAATTGGGTGAGACGCTCAGAAATGAGTTTTGTGTTCGCATCACCGGCCGGGTCCGTTTGCGGCCCGAGAGTCAATGGAACAAAGACATGGCCACCGGCCAGGTTGAGGTGGTGGTCGATGAGTTGACCATCTTGAGTACCGCTGCCCCTTT
>JAGYMV010000015.1 GCA_018400355.1 Wenzhouxiangella sp. | reverse complement strand
TTGGATGAGGGTGAGCGGATCAACGCGATTTTGCCCACGCGCGAGTTCCCAGAAGACTGGTTCGTCTTTTTTGCCACCCAGTCTGGGCGTGTGAAAAAGACGGCACTGAGTGATTTTGCCAACATTCGCGCGAATGGCATTTGGGCCATTCTTTTAGACGCGGGCGATGAGCTGGTGAATGTGGCTTTCACTGATGGGCAAAGAGATGTGTTGTTGTTCTCATCATCTGGGAAAACAATCCGCTTTCATGAGCAAGATGTGCGGGCCATGGGACGCCAGACTCGAGGGGTTGTCGGGATCAAGCTCAAAGAGGATCAACGGGTTGTTTCTATGCTCGTGACCACCGATGAGGCCCAGGATGTGTTGTTGGCCACAGCCCATGGTTATGGCAAGCGGACCCGCTTAGAAGACTTCCCCGTCATCAAGCGCGGCGGCCAGGGTGTGATTGGCATTCAGGCATCGGAGCGCAATGGGGCTTTGGTGGCCGCTTTGTCTGTGAACGATGACGATGACGTGATGTTGACTTCGAATGGCGGTACCTTGGTTCGAACATCGGTGGCCGAAATTTCGACCTTGGGCCGTAACACCCAAGGGGTGACCTTAATCCGTCTTCCAGAAGATGAAGCGCTCATTGGCTTGGCACGAATTGCCGCTTCAGAAGACGAAGAAGACGAAGGCGTGCCAGAGTCTGAGTAAAAACAATCGGCCCAACAGCAACGATTCTTGCTGTTGGGCTTTGTTTGTAATCGAGTGCCGGTGAAGCCCCTTCCTTAAATGGTGTCGCTCGCCTCGTGGGCTTTTTTACAATCGGTCCCAGCCTAGCTTGCCTTTAAATAGGCTTCCAATGGGGGGCAAGTGCAAACGAGGTGACGGTCACCATGGACGTTGTCTACCCGCCCAACCGAGGCAAAGAACTTGTTTGCTCTTAAGCTCGCGACCGGCCATCCGGCCTGTGTTCTGGTATAGGGGTGGGACCACTCATCGGCGCTCAGTTCATGCAGCGTGTGCGGCGCGTTGACCAGTGGGTTATCGTCCTTAGGCCACTTCTGTGCGCCCACCGCATCAATCTCTTGTCTGATGGCAATCATTGCTTCCACAAAACGATCCAACTCAGCCTTAGATTCGCTTTCTGTTGGTTCGATCATGAGCGTCCCTGCGACTGGCCATGACATGGTGGGGGCATGAAAGCCATAATCAATGAGCCGCTTGGCCACGTCTTCTTCGCTGATGCCCACCTGTTCTTTAAATGGGCGTAAGTCCACAATGCATTCGTGGGCGATTCGACCATTTCGACCTGTGTAAAGGATGTTGTAGTGGCCTTGGAGCTGGGTGGCGATGTAGTTGGCGTTTAAGATTGCAACCTGTGTGGCGCGGCGCAAGCCAGCGGCGCCCATCATTCGGATATAAGCCCATGAGATGGGGAGAATGCCAGCACTGCCCCAAGGAGCAGCGGCAACGGCACCAGATTGTTGTGCCTCAGGACCCAGTTGACCGCTGGTGTGGCCGGGTAGGTGCGGGATCAGGTGTGCGCGCACACCAATGGGCCCGACACCTGGGCCACCACCACCATGTGGGATGCAAAACGTCTTGTGCAAGTTCAGGTGGCAGACATCCGCGTAGTCTGCGACCTGTGACCAGCCGACAATGGCATTGGTGTTGGCACCATCAAGATAGACTTGACCGCCAGCGGCTCTGACCTTCTCACAGATGGTGATGATCGATTCTTCGAAAACACCGTGGGTAGAGGGGTAGGTCACCATCAGGGCCGCCAAATTGTCTTGATGAATGGCGATCATTTCATCGAGATGGTTGAGGTCCACATTGCCATGGTCATCGCAACGGATCACAACAATATCCATCCCAGTCATTTGGGCGCTGGCTGGGTTTGTGCCATGTGCAGAAGCGGGAATCAGGCAAATGTTTCGGTGATGATCCCCACGCGCCGCATGCCAGCCCTTGATGGCCAATAGGCCTGCATACTCGCCCTGCGAACCGGCGTTGGGTTGCAGTGACATGCCATCAAAGCCTGTGATTTCACACAGCATCTGTTCGAGCTCTGCGATGAGCTGGTGGTAACCAGCCGCTTGGTCGTGTGGGCAAAATGGGTGGAGTCCTGCAAACTCTGGCCAAGTGACCGGAATCATTTCAGCTGTGGCGTTTAATTTCATTGTGCACGAACCCAGAGGGATCATGGCATGCGCCAACGACAGGTCTTTGTTTTCTAGCCGTTTTAGGTAACGAAGCATTTCTGTCTCCGAATGGAACTGTTCGAAGACCTCGTGTGTCATGAACTCACTGGTTCGAACCAGCGCCGTGGGTATGGCCGGGCTAAAGGTCTGAGTCAGTGGGTGATCAGAGATCGCATCCGATGACGCGTCGAAGACCGACAGCAATGTGTCTATGTGTTCGCGACGGGTGCACTCATTAACCGAAATGCCAATGGCGCCAGGACGATCTGAGCGGAGATTGAATCCAGCCTGATTGGCTAGGTGTAGCAACGCTTGACGCTTGGGCTCATCTGCTTTGATGCTGATGGTGTCAAAAAACGAATCGCTCTCGAGAGCCCAGCCTGCCTGTTTGAGGCCTTCAGCCAGATACTGAGTCAAGCGGTGAATGCGTTGTGCAATTTGTGTGAGCCCTTTGGGCCCGTGCCAGACACCATAAAAACCCGCCATCAACGCCAGTAGCGCTTGCGCGGTACAAATGTTGCTCATGGCCTTTTCGCGGCGGATGTGCTGCTCGCGTGTTTGCAGCGCCATACGTAGGGCGGGTTGCCCATAGCGGTCTTTTGACACGCCAATGATCCGGCCGGGAACGGAGCGACGGTAGTCCTCACGGGTGGCGAGGAATGCGGCATGTGGGCCGCCATAACCCATGGGCACACCAAAGCGTTGTGCGGCACCAACCACGGCATCCACCCCGAATTCACCCGGTGGCTTGAGCAACACCAGCGCCATCAAGTCAGTCGCCACAGCAACCAAGGCATCGGAGGCGTGGGCGGCGTCAACGATGGCGCTCAAGTCGCTCACCGATCCATTATTGCCCGGGTATTGAACAAAAACGCCAAAGCACTCAGTGGTCTTTAGTTCAGCAGCCAAGTCATTCACAACTCGGATCTCAAGACCCAGATGGTCTCCGCGTGTCTGAATCACATCGATGGTCTGCGGGAAGCAATTGGCATCTACTAAGAACGTGTCACTCTTGTTTTTCTTATTTACGCGCTTAAGCATGGCCATGGCTTCAGCCGCAGCGGTCGCCTCATCCAGCAGCGACGCGTTGGATAAGGGCATACCGGTTAGGTCAACAACCATTTGCTGGAAGTTGAGCATGCCTTCAAGACGCCCTTGGGCAATCTCGGCTTGATATGGGGTATAAGCGGTGTACCAGCCTGGGTTTTCCAGGACATTTCTCTGGATCACAGGGGGTGTGATGGTGGGGTGGTAGCCCATCCCAATCATCGAGTGTTGAACCGTGTTTTTGGCCGCAATCTCTCGGAGCTCTTCAAGCATTTCATGCTCATTGACCGCAGGGGCCAATTGCAATGGGTTCTTTTGCAAGATGGCATCTGGCATGGTATCGGCCATCAGGCCATCGAGGGACGTGGCTTTGACTGCCTTGAGCATTGCGACAATGGAGTCTGTGTCGGGGCCAATGTGTCTGGGGACAAACTCGCTAAACTCGGTTGTATGGTTGCTTGAATTCTGAGGTGTGGGCATCAGTCAATCCTTATGCATGAAATGCGATGAGATAGTGATCCAGCAATAAAAATGCAAATAAAGCCATCAAATAAATAATTGAATATCTAAACATGGGCATCGGCAGTGTGGCGCTCCGGGTAATGACTAGGGCTAGGGCATAGCCTAGAAAACCCACATTTAGTATCGTGGCACCTGCCAGATAAGCCAAGCCACTCATGCCAGTAATCCAAGGCAACAGAGTCACCAAGCACAAGATGATTGTGTAAAACAGAATCTGCCAACGAGTGAATTCGCTGCCGTGCGTCACCGGCAACATCGGCACATCCGCTGCCGCATAGTCGTCTTTTCGATGAATGGCTAAGGCCCAAAAATGTGGTGGCGTCCAAACAAAGACGATTAGAAACAAGATCAGCGCGTGAGCATGCACTTCACCCGTGATGGCCGCCCATCCGAGGACTGGTGGCGCCGCACCTGCCGCACCACCAATCACAATGTTTTGCGGTGTCGCCCGCTTTAAAAAAGCGGTATAAACCACGGCATAGCCAATGAGGCTGGCGAACGTCAGGGCCGCTGTGAGCGGATTGACCCACAAGGTCAAAATGACCATGGCGAGGCCACCCAGCGAGAGTGCAAAAATCAGCACTTCACGATGGGTCAATTGCCCTTGCGGCAGTGGTCGATTTCTGGTCCTTGCCATGATCTCATCGGCTTTGGAATCCAGTAAGTGGTTGATGGCAGCCGCACTGGCTGCAGCCATGCCAATACCCATTGAGCCGAGCAAGAAGGGGACTGCCGGGACCCAGCCCGGTACCGACAGGGCCATTCCAACCATTGCTGTGAACACAATCAGGCCCACAACTTTGAGTTTGCACAAGCCCAGATAGTACCCGGCTCGTTGCCCGACAGTCTCACTGATGGCCACAGCTCTTGCGATCATCTGATGTCTAAGCCCCTGCGCTCATTGCTTGGTTGTTGGTCCGATAACCCAAATAGACCATGGCCATCACCAATAATGCAGCCACGCCGTTGTGAGCCACTGCAATCGTTAGGGGCAGGCCCAAGACCACATTGAGAATGCCCAAGGTAATCTGGGTGGCCAGCAATGCGGTCAATACCTGAGCAGGTCGAACCAAGGAGCGGACAGCATAGAGTCGCCAAAGTAACCAAGCAAAAAAGGCAATCACAACCACCGCGCCCACACGATGGGCCATGTGGATGGCGATGCGAGCGGGTTGGTCTAGCACGCCACCTTCATAGTCAACGCCAACGCCTCGCCACAGTTTGAAGCCTTCTTCATAGTCACCTTCTGGCCACCATTGGCCCATACAGGTGGGGAAGTCGGGACAGGCAAGTGCTGCATAATTGGTGGAAACCCAGCCGCCCATCATGAGTTGAGCGACAATCACCACCAACCCTATACGCACGGGCCATTTAAGACTTCGTTCGGGCAAGCTCGGTTTGGTTTGTTTGGGTCTTGTTTTCAGATACAACCAGAACAACAAGGCCAGTGTGAACATGCCACCACCTAGGTGAGCGAGCACAATGGCAGGTTTGAGCAGGAGCGTCACGGTCCACATGCCAAGTGCTGCTTGGAACAGGATCCAACCCAGAATGACAGACGGCAATATGACTGGATGGCTCGGGTCGGATCGGCGACGACGCCAAGCCGTGATGGTGAGATATGACACCAGCAAGATCAAAACACCAGCCACATAACGGTGCACCATTTCTCGAATGGCTTTCCCTGTTTCAACCGGTCTCTCGGCCCAACGGGTATTGGCAGCCAACACCTGGTCTTCTGACTTGGGCCATGTGAGCTCACCGTAACAGCCTGGCCAGTCCGGGCAACCCAAGCCGGCATCGGTTAGACGAACCCAGGCACCCAAGACAATGACCACCAGCGTCAATGCCACCGCCGTCAGTGCAACTTTGCTGTAGTGTGTTTTGTTCATCGTGCCCTTATCATCCTTTCTATATCGATTATTGGCTTTGAGTCCAAGTCAACAGTCTGCCCAAGTCCTTCCTAATCTCGTCTGGCGGCTGATCGGGTTGGTAACGCATTATTATATTGGCCATGGGGTCCAATATGTAGCGAGCGGTCGTTTCACCATCGGCTGGAAATTGCTCACCAATGGCACTTGCGTTGGCCCCATCGACGATGATGAATGCATCAGACAACGCTTGAACTTGTTCAACCAGCTCTTCTGGCATGGGTGGTTCATGAATCAAAAGCAGGCCAATGTCTGGCACGTGCCGATCTTGACTCAAGCGAATTTGCCGCAACCAATACAGGCTGTCCATGCAGTCTGAGCCACATGGTTCACGTGTGTGTAGCACCAAAAACCACCTGTCCTCCAATCGCTCAACGCCGACGGCCTGACCAGACACATCGCTGACTGATTCTGCCGTCCATTCTATGACGGGCCGTATGAGGGTGCCGTGATTGCGGGTATCGCCGGGGCGCCAATCGAACCATTGGCTGTGCATCAACGTGGCAATCAAAACGGGCAAGCCAAATATGGCAAATACCAAGAGAATCGTTTTTTTATTCATGGCGTTTCCTATAAAACCGGTAGGTCAGGGCAATCCAGATAACGAGGATGGCCAAAGCAATGGCAAACCACTGAAAAGCGTATGCAAGGTGACGATCTGGCCCCATATTCACGCTAGGCCAAGGGTCTCCGGAGAGGTGTGTTGGTTCTGATGGCTCCAGAAGGATGATCCGCTCAGCGACGTCTGGGCCAAACACCGCTTGAATCCTGCCAATATCAAAATAGGTCATGAGATTGGGCCAATCGTCTGGGTCGAGAGGGGCGGCCTCGCCAATCTGTAACCCAACGCGCGGAGGCGCACTCAGCCGACCTTGGATGGTTTGTGTGCCTTTGGGTGTCTCGTACTCGGGCCATTGGTCCGCCGTTCGATACCAGGGTTGCCAGCCCCTGTTTACAAAATAAATCGTCTTGCTCTGGGCCAGTCTGAACGGGACAAAGACATGGACGCCGGGATGGTTTTGCCGAGTTTGATTGTCGAGCAGAATGTGTCGAGTTGGCTCCCAATCGCCCGTGACTCTGACTTCAGAAAACATGGGTGCTTTCGCCAGTTCCGTGGGGCTTTGAGTTTCTAAGATGGGCGCATTCTCCCATTGGCTCAGCAGGGTGGCTTTTTCATCGGCGCGGTCTTGTTGCCAGAAGGCCAGCTGAATGCAGGCTAAGATCAAGCCGCCAGCCACCAGGTGTGGAACGCTTTGAACAAGAATCGGACGAATCCAACGAGTCATCACACAAAGCCCTTATACTGGGTGGCTGGTTATATGGAGATGTAGCGCAGTGCTTAGTAAAGTATTCATTATCGGTGTTTTTCTAGCCATTCTCTTCACGCTCGCCTCGAGCTTTTATTATTTGATCACGGATCGAGGCGAAGGCGACCGTGCTGTTCGTCGGTTAAGTTGGAGAGTTGGCCTGTCACTGGGCTTGTTGCTATTGTTGTGGGCCGGGTTCCAGTTTGGTCTGATCGAGCCGCAAGGTGTCAACCCGGTCCGCTACCCCAGTGGGGAGTGAGCTCAAGTCAGTTTATTCAGAACTGCTTCAGCGCTGGATACTTTGAATTCGCCTGGCGCTTCGATCATCAACGCCTCAACCACGCCATCTTGGATGATCATGGCAAACCGCTGACAGCGCTCGCCCATCCCAAAAGCCCGAATGTCCATCTCCAAACCCATGGCTCGAGCAAAGTCGCCATTGCCATCGGCAACCATGGTGATTTTGCCAGCGGTTTGACTGGCTTTTGACCAGGCGTCCACAACAAAGACATCATTGACGGCCATGCAGACAATCTGATCCACGCCTTTTGCTGTTAGGTCTTCATGCTTTTCTAAAAACCCCGGCAAGTGCTGGGCAGAGCAAGTGGGTGTGAACGCCCCGGGTGTGGCAAACAGCACCACTCGACCGGTGCCCAACACTTGGCTGGCCGCGATTGGGCTTGGTCCGTTTTCAGTCATTTGCATAACGGGCGTATCTGGGATGTGGTCGCCAACTTGAATCATGATGCATTCTCTTTAGGTAAGGGAGTGTCTGTGTGTGGTCTAAGATCAACGACCACGCGGCCTTGGTTGGTGCCAGAGATCAAGGTCTCAAAAGCCTCTTTGAGCTCGGCAGGGCGAATGGTCTTGGTGTGGATGGTATCCAAATGATCGGGGCGCCAGTCGGTGGCCAGCTTATCCCAAATCTGGGTGCGAAGATCATAAGCGCAGCCGGCTGAGTTAATGCCCAGCAAACTAATTCCACGAATAATCCAGGGCATCACGGTGGTGTTGAGGCCCATGCTGGCGGCCATTCCGCAGCTGGCGATATTGCCCCAAGGCCCGATCACGCGGGTGAGTCCATTGAGCATGTCGCCACCCACATTATCGAGCGCCCCAGCGAATTGTGCGCTCGCCAGAGGGGTCTCTGGCCAATAGAGGCCATGCCGATCGATGCACTGGGCAGCACCGAGTTGGTGAAGCCATTCAAAAGCACTGGTTTTGCCGGTGATGGCGCTGACTTGGTAGCCCGCTTTTGTGAAAATATCAACAGCGAGAGAGCCGACACCGCCGGTGGCTCCAGTGACGGCCAGCGGGCCCATCTCTGGTGTCTGGCCGTTGGTTTCCATACGATACAGGGCCAGCGCTGCGGTGAATCCAGCCGTTCCGATGACCATGGCCTCAAGCAGACTCAATCCTTTCGGGAGTGGCACCAGCCACTCGGATGAGACCCGCAAGTACTCACTGTAGCCCCCATCTTTGGTTTCTGAGAGCCCACTGCCTGTCATTAGGACCGCGTCACCGACCTCAAAACGTTCGCTATCAGTCTCAACAACCACGCCGGCAACATCAATGCCCCCGTTTAAAGGGAATCGTCTGAGAATCTTACCTCTGTTGGTGCCAGCCAAGGCGTCTTTGTAGTTGACGCTGGAGTAGTGAACCTCAAGAATCACATCACCAGCACTTTGCTGGTCGATGGTTTGAGTTTCCCAGTCCGCTCTGAAACCTTCCTCGTCGTCGTGGATTCGGAAAGCTTTAAAATCAGCGGGCAGGGCAGCAGGCATGATGTATCAATTGGCCTTATGTATGGCGCGGCCATCCACGGCCAGTGCCGCTTCATGAACCGCTTCAGACAGTGTGGGGTGGGCGTGAACGATGCGAGCCAAGTCCTCACTTGAGCCGGCAAATTCCATGGTCACAACACACTCAGCAATGAGTTCTGAGGCGTTGGGGCCGATGATCTGCGCGCCCAGCAAGCGGTCGGTCTCGGCATCGGCTAGCAGTTTGACATGCCCGCTGGCCTCACCCATGGCCAAACCACGGCCAGTGGCTGCAAAAGGAAAGCTGCCAGATCGATATTCGATGCCCTCAGCTTTGAGGTCTTTTTCTGTTTTGCCCACCCATGCAATTTCAGGGTCGGTATAAATCACCCAGGGCACATTGTCCAAGTCGAAGTGGCCGTGATGGCCAGCAATGGTTTCGGCAACGGCAATCCCCTCTTCGGATGCTTTGTGCGCTAGCATCGGCCCGCGCACCAAGTCGCCAATGGCCCAGACCTGGTCTGCTTTTGTTTGGCATTGTTCATTGACTTCGATTTGCCCACGTTCGGTCAGGGTGACGCCACTGTCATCAGCGACCAGCTTCTCGCTGGCAGCTCGCCGGCCCACAGCCACAAGCAAGCGGTCAAAGCTCGCTTCCTTCTCTTCGCCGTCTTCTTGGTAAGTGACCTTGACTTTGGAACGCGCCACTTTCGCGCCTTGAACCTTTGTGCCGAGTCGGATATCGAGCCCTTGCTTTTTAAATTCACGCGCGGCTGCGCGCGCCATGTCGGTATCGACCACGCTCAACAACTCATCGGCCGCTTCAAACAGAGTGACTTCACTGCCCAAGCGCTTCCAGACGCTGCCCATTTCTAAGCCAATCACACCGGCGCCAATGACACCCAGCTTTTTGGGGGTTTGCTCGAAGGCCAACGCACCCACATTGTCGACAATGTGTTTGCCATCAATGTCCACACCCGGGATGGTGAAGGGCACCGAACCGGCTGCTAAAATGACGTGTTTGCCGGTGACATTGGATGTCCCCTCATCGGTGGTGACCTCGACCTCTCGATTGGCCAACAGACGACCCGTGCCATTCGCAAACTCAATTTTGTTGGCTTTGAATAGTTGCATCAAACCACCATTGAGCTGTTTAACCACCCCATTTTTGCGCGCAATCATTTGCTTGACGTCAATTTCTACGTCTTTGACTTTGATGCCGTGCGCGGCATAATCGTGCTGGATGTGGTGGAAGTGTTTGGATGAATCCAGAAGCGCCTTGGATGGCACGCAGCCCACATTGAGGCAGGTGCCGCCCGGTGCTGGTTTGCCATCGTCTGACTTGCGATCATCAATCAACATGACGCTCAGTTTGAGCTGAGCGGCCCTGATCGCAGCGGCATAACCACCTGGACCACCGCCGATCACAACGACATCAAATTCTTTTGCAGACATTGAAAAAAAGCTCCTTAGAGATCCAGCAAGAGACGCGCTGGGTCTTCGAGTGATTCTTTGATTGCGACCAAGAATTGGACAGCATCTTTGCCGTCGATGATGCGGTGGTCATAAGACAACGCGATGTACATCATGGGGCGAATAACGACCTCGCCATTGACGGCGATGGGTCGCTCTTTGATCGTGTGCATGCCCAAAATGGCACTTTGCGGCATGTTCAGCAAAGGCGTCGACAACAAGGACCCAAAGACGCCACCGTTGGTGATGGTGAATGTGCCCCCCTGTAAATCTTCAAGCGCAATGCTGCCTTGTCTTGCCTTGTTGGCATAGTCGGCAATGCCTGCCTCGATTTCAGCCAAGCCGAGGCGCTCGGCATTTCTGAGGACAGGCACCAACAAGCCACGGTCTGTCGACACCGCAATCCCGATGTCCTGGTAGCCATGGTAGACAACTTCATCGCCATCGACTGAAGCATTGACGACGGGGTGTTTGTGGAGTGCTTCGCAGGCCGCCTTGACGAAAAAGGACATAAAGCCCAGTTTGACGCCGTGTTTTTGCTGGAAAGCATCTTTGTAGCGAGTCCGCAGAGCCATCACTTCTGACAGATCCACCTCATTGAATGAGGTCAAAATGGCGGCCGTGTTTTGGGCCTCCTTCATGCGCTCTGCAATGCGCGATCGCAGACGCGACATTTTGACGCGTTCTTCAGGGCGCGGGCCGCCACCTTTCAAGTGTTGAAGAACATCGCCCTTGGTGACTCGACCACCACGCCCAGTCCCTTCCACATCGGCTGCGTTGACATCATTCTCTGCCACCAAGCGTCGGGCGGCGGGGGGAAGGTCTTTGTTGCCGGTAGCGGGTGTTTTTGACTCAGTCGCCGTTTCCTTTGGCGCATCAACCGGCTCTGCTTTGGCTTCAGGCTCAGACGCTGTTTCCTTATCTGACTTTTCTTCTTTGGCGGGGGCAGCTTCAACTTCGCCTTCTTCTAAGATTCCAAGCAACTGGCCTTCTGTGACGGTCTCGCCTTCGGCCTGCTGGATTTCTTTTAAGATGCCGGTGGCTGGGGCAGGGACTTCCAGCACCACTTTGTCTGTTTCAAGATCGACCAAGTTCTCATCTCGAGTGATGCTGTCACCCGCTTTTTTGTGCCACTTGGCAATGGTCGCATCACTGACCGATTCGGGCAGATTGGGGACCTTGATCTCAATGCTCATGAACGACTCCTTCCTTTTATAAACCCTGGCCGAGCGTTAGTGCATCGCTCACCAGTTGTTTTTGTTGTTGCAGATGGACTTGGTAGTACCCAACGGCGGGTGATGCAGATGTGGCGCGCCCGACATAGAGCAATTGCTGATCTTTTTTGATGCAGGCTTGGATGTGGTGTCTGATCTGGAACCACGCACCTTGGTTCATCGGCTCTTCTTGACACCAGACCACTTCTTTGGCGCTCGCATAGCGCTTGATGATGGCTTGAAGCTCTTCGCGTGGGAACGGATAGAGTTGTTCGACCCTGACCAAAGCGATGTCGTTTTGCTCGAGCTCATCTCGTTTCGCTGCTAAGTCAAAATACACTTTGCCCGAACAAAATACGATGCGTTTGACGTCTTTGGCTTTGGGCTTGGCCGGATCATCGATGACCAGCTGGAATGAGCCATCTGTGAGTTCTTTTAGATCCGATGTTGAGGCTTTGTGTCGCAGCAATGACTTGGGCGTCATCACAACAAGCGGCTTGCGCCAAGGTCTGAGCATTTGGCGACGCAACATATGAAACATCTGCGAGGGCAGGGAGGGCACACACACTTGAATGTTGTTGCCCGAGCAAAGCTGCATGAAACGCTCCAGGCGTGCAGAAGAATGTTCAGGTCCTTGACCTTCATACCCATGAGGCAAGAACATCACCAAGCCACAGAGTCGACCCCACTTGGCCTCACCAGATGTGATGAATTGATCAATCACCACCTGCGCGCCATTCACAAAGTCACCAAACTGGCCTTCCCAGATCGTCAGGGTGTTGGGCTCTGCAGTTGCATAGCCGTACTCAAATCCCAGCACCGCTTCTTCTGATAACAGTGAATCAATAATGGTGACCCGGTTGGGTTCGGAATTGAGTTCAGCCAATGGGATCTTGGCCTCACCAGAGGTTTGCTCATGCAGCACTGCATGCCGATGAAAAAACGTTCCCCGACCAGAGTCCTGGCCAACCAGCCGCAGTCCATAACCGGCTTCAATGAGGCCAGCATAGGCCATGGTCTCAGCAAAGCCCCAATCAATGGGTTGCTCGCCAGCTGCCATTTTGCGACGCGCGTCTAGAATGCGTTCTACTTGGCGATGGACCTTGAAGTCCTCGCCGAGCTCATTGAGTGTGCTGCCCAGACGTTGGACATCACTCAAACTCATCTTGGTCTCTGCTGACTCGCGCCAATCGGTTTCTAAAAAAGGCGTCCATTCAACGGTGGTCGGTGCTTTGTCCTGTGGCACCAGATCAATCACCGGCTCACCTGATTCGAGGCGCGCGCGATAGTCTGCAGCGGATTGGTCCAGTGCATCTTGATCGATGAGACCCTGCTCGATGAGTTTCTTGCCATACTGGGTTCGCACGGACTCGAGGTTGCGAATGACTTGATACATCTTGGGTTGCGTGGCTGCCGGCTCGTCGGCCTCGTTGTGACCCAAGCGGCGGTAGCAAACCAGATCGATCACCACGTCTTTTTTAAATTCTCGCCTGAAGTCGGTGGCGAGTTTGGTGACAAACAAGACGGCTTCTGGATCATCGCCGTTGACGTGGAATATGGGCGCCTGCACCATTTTGGCCACTTCGGTGCAATAGAGCGTGGAGCGGGCATCAATGGGGTTTGAGGTGGTGAAACCAATTTGGTTGTTGACCACAATATGAAAGGTGCCCCCAACCGCAAAGCCGCGCGCCTGGGACATATTCAGCAGCTCCATAACCACACCTTGACCAGCGATGGCGGCGTCACCATGCACTAAGACCGGCATCACCTGGCTTCGGTCTGCATCTTTAAGCCGGGTTTGTCTGGCTCGAGCAGAACCGGCAACCACCGGGTTGACAATCTCCAAGTGCGAGGGGTTAAAAGCCAGCGCCAAATGCATGACGCCACCTTCGGTTTGGACGTCAGAGCTATAACCCATGTGATACTTCACATCGCCCGAACGGTTGGGGTCGTCTTCTGCAATGGCGCCTTCAAAAGCGGCGAACAAATCCCCTGGGCTTTTTCCCAAAACGTTGACCAAGACATTGAGCCGACCACGGTGCGCCATGCCAATGACCATCTCTTTGACACCTTGCGTACCCGAGTGGGCGATCAGGGCGTCAAACAGCGGGATCATGCTCTCGCCGCCCTCCAATGAAAAACGCTTTTGCCCCACATACTTTGAATGCAGGTACTTTTCCATGTCCTCAGCCGCACCGAGTTTTTCCAGC
>JAGYMV010000149.1 GCA_018400355.1 Wenzhouxiangella sp. | reverse complement strand
CGCGACTTAGCTTCAGCGTTATGTCATTGACACCCGAAACCGGTCAGGTTACATTATGCTTCATGATTCGGGGTTTTAAGCACAAAGGCCTTAATCGCTTCTTCGAAACGGGTAAGGCTTCGGGAATCCAGCCCCAACACGCGAAAAGACTCCGCCTAATACTCGGCCGTCTTCATGCTGCACGGCAGCCGAGGGATATGAACCTTCCAGGGCTCCGGCTTCATGAACTTAAAGGACATCGATCAGGAACATGGTCAGTTGATGTGAGTGGAAACTGGCGAGTTACCTTTCGGTTTGAAGGTGAGGACGTCGAGGTTGTCGACTATGAAGATTATCATTGAGGTGTCGCATGCTGATGCACAATCCGCCACATCCTGGTGAAGTTATCCGCGAGCTTTGCCTCGCGCCGTTAGATCTATCTGTCACCGAGGCTGCAAAGGCCTTGGGTGTCAGTCGGAAAACCTTGAGTGCCATACTAAATGGAAGGGCCGGTATCAGCCCTGAAATGGCTGTTCGGCTGTCGATTGCCTTTGGTACGACCTCAGAGAGTTGGCTCAACCAGCAAAGTCAGTATGACCTTTGGAATGCTGAGCAGCACCGCAAGGAGCTGCAGGTCAAGCGTCTTGTTGCAGCGTAGTCTCAACCCATCACATAACAAAACGAAAGACCCAACATGGTTATGGGTGGCATCACCCCGAGACAGACACTGGCAGTGGCGGCTTAAGCTCTCCTTGTGAGCCCAACTAAAAATGGGGGTATTGCTGGGGCTTGGATCAGCTGGCGAGCGCCATCGCCCGGGCGGCGGTCGCCGAGTCCACTTAAAAAAGGTGCCTGCTGTGATGGACCCTGATTTAGACAAAGCCTACCGAGAGACCGAGTACTGGGTCGCTACCCAACCGCCCACCTGTGTGGTGATTGGCGTTCAAAACCCAACCATCGCCGCGCTCCATCGGTACCATGATGTCGCGTGCTCCACCATCATCACCGCCCACAACCCAAGAAGTCTGCAACAGAGCACAGATCTCAACGCGAAAGCTCAAGCGGCGCTCACCGATCAGCTCAATGGCGCCGGCTACTCCAAGGTGTTGGCCACCGGCAAACACCCCCATGGTGCTTGGCCAGCGGAGACCGGGTGGCTGGTGTTGGGCATGGATGAGGCCGAGGCTGCCGTTTGGGCTAGGCGGTTTTCACAGTATGCGGTGGTGTGGATTGATGCCCAAGGAAGGCCTGATTTGCGGTGGTTTGCTTGATTTGAGCGCGCCAATGGGGTATAAAGGCGGGCTAGTCTTCATTTTTTGCAGGATATCGTCATGTCTCGAGTCTGTCAGGTCACCGGCAAGCGACCATTGGTCGGCAACAATGTCTCGCACGCCAACAACAGAACGCGTAAGCGGTCTTTGCCCAATTTGCATCACCACCGTTTCTGGGTGGAAAGCGAAAACCGTTGGGTGAGATTGCGCCTTTCAAGCAAAGGCTTGCGCATCATTGATAAAAACGGCATCGATCAGGTCTTGGCTGATCTGCGTGCCCGCGGCGAGAAAGTATAAGGAGCCCCATCATGGCAGGTAGCGCAAGAGATAAGATCAAACTCGTTTCCTCAGCAGGGACTGGTCACTTTTACACCACAGACAAAAGCAAAAAGACCACCCCGCACAAGCTTGAGTTCAAAAAGTACGATCCGGTGGTTCGTCAACACGTGATGTACAAAGAAGCCAAAATCAAATAAGCGAGGTCCATGGCCTCTTAAATTCGATTGAGCGCTTAAGCTGATCCAACTTAATCTGATCCAAAACGGGGCCTACACAAGGCCCCGTTCTGCAAGTGAGACCACCTCACTGTCCCCCACAATAAAATGATCCAATAACCTGATTTCAACCAATGCCAAGGCATCGGTCAATCGGCGTGTGATCGTTAAGTCCGCTTGACTCGGCTCGGCCACCCCACTGGGGTGATTGTGGGCCACGATCAAAGCAGCCGCCCGCCTGCCCAATGCCCGCTCCACCACCACGCGTGGATGGACTTGCGCCGAATCAATGGTTCCGTTGAACAACTCCTCGAATGAAATCACCCGGTGTCTGGTATCCAGCATCAGCGCGCAAAACACCTCATGGGTTCGATCACGAAGCGCGGCTCTTAAGTAGTCTCGAGTCAGCTGCGGGCTGGTCAGGGGCTCACCACGACTCAAGGTCTCTTTAAAGTGGCGCCTGGCCAATTCCATGGAGGCTTGGAGTTGGGCATATTTCGCTGGCCCCAGTCCCGGTTGAGCGCACAGGGTCGCAACGGGCGCCTCCAGCACCGCTCGAAGCCCGCCTTGAGTCTGGATCAAAGAGCGCGCCAAATCGAGCGCTGAGACACCCAAGTGACCGGTTCTAAGAACAATCGCCAAGAGTTCGGCATCGGTCAATTGGGTGGGCCCCAAATTTAGAAGCCGTTCGCGGGGCCGCTCCTCTTCGGGCCAGTGTTTTATGGTGAGACCCTGGTGAGACATTGTATGCTTACCCCCAAGCGCTGAATTGGCCTTTAGTATTGGCCAGACACTCAAACAGACAACATAGGCCAACCATGCCAGGGGCTGTAAGAAAAGCGCCGTGGATCGATGAAGGCATTGAGCCAAAAACACAGGAGAACACTCGGGTGAGATCGTTACAAGTCAAA
>JAGYMV010000148.1 GCA_018400355.1 Wenzhouxiangella sp. | reverse complement strand
AAACTCGAAGAATCAAATGAGGCCTATCGCAAGGCAAGCCAACTCAAGCCACTCGATGCCATGGACAAGCTGGATATTGAATATGCACGAAACTCAATCGTATAATCATGACCCATACTCATCACGCGTAATCATCACGCACAATCATCAAGATAAGCGCCTAGACTTCTCCATCAATCCATTCGTGCAAGCGATCGACTTGATCACCATCCATTTCGTGAATCATCGGCCCGATCAACAGCGCCAAGTACAGCAAATCATTAAATTCTTTCTCAAACAGAACCATCACCTCAGATGGATCCGGAATGAGATTTTGGTCAGCAATCAACCCGCTAAAGACTTGTCCGGCATAGCTCATTAAGCTGATGCCCATGCCAATGGTGCCGTTTTGTGGAACCCAGAACATCATTTCTTTGATTGGCGAGCCCGCCAAATAGCGAAATGACTGTGGACCCGGGACGTTGGTCAATACAGTGGTTGCCTTCTTGCTAAACATCTCCAATGCTGGCGGCTGCATTGGCGCAGGCGCCATACCCAAGGCAGACAACAGCCCCAAAGAGACAGCTGCCTGCTTCGAGGACTTGAGATGATTCATCGCCTCGGATACTTTGTAAACGCGAGCTAGGGGGTTGTGTTCGGCAATGGGCAGATCCAAAAACACCAAGCCAAAATGGTTGCCCAGCTCTTTGGCGTGCTCCAGGGGCCTTAAGTTGACAGGTACCGTGGCTCTCATGGAAAGCTTGGCTGGGTCATCGCCCACTTTGCTGAGGTATCGGTGGAGTGCCCCGGTCATCACCCCAATCAATACATCATTCACGGTGCAGCCTAAGGCATAGCCAATCGCCTTAACCTCCTCAAGGGGCACCGACTCGGCCCAAGCCACGTTCTTCCGAACCCCCAATACACCCTTCAATCGTGACGGCGGGTCATCTTCAATTGATACCAAGGTGCCCAGTTCGGCCAATAGCTCTCGGACCAAATTGGCATGCCCCAAAAAGGCTTCTGGGTCATGGACAAACTCTTGCCCCTCTTTGAGAACCCGCTCCCCCAACTGACCGGCGGCTTTGAGCCCCTGTTTGGCGGGATACAAAAGCCGTTCAAAAAGGCTAGATTCTTTGGCGCGCGCCTCAACCCAATGGCTCTTCTGGATGTCTGCGACCGACTCAGCAGCTGTTGCCTCAGTGAGTGAAAGCATCACTTGCACCAAGGCCATGCCATCGGCATAACAATGGTGAATGCGGCCAATGACCACTGGGCCGTCGATGTAGTTGTCCACCAGATGAAATTGCCACAGGGGCTTGGATTGATCGAGTGGGGTTGATGCCAATTCAGAGACCAGTTTTTGCAGCTGGGCCTTATCGGCCCTTCCCGGTAGAGCAGTGTGTCTGATGTGGGCACTCAACTCGAACTGAGCATCCTCCTCCCACCAATAGCCACGGGCATTGCCCACGGCTTTTTGACGGAACCGTTCAAACAGCAAGAACCGATCGCCAATGGCTTTTTCGAACGCCTTGAAACTCACCGACTTGGCCAAAACAATCACACCAGTGATCATCATCAAGTTACTGGCGCTCTCCATCCTGAGCCAGGCGGTGTCCACTTTCGCCATCGGTTGGCGTTTTTTTGTGCCTAACCCCACCACAAGGCCCCGTTCAATGGACTTGATGTCCCGCAGCGTGCGGGAACCCAGACAGCGCGGAGGATTCTGCATGAGCCAAATCGATGGGGAGATTGACGTGGCCCAGACCGAGTTGGCGTAGAAGATCCATCATTTGGCCATGCACCAGCGGGTAGATCTGGCGCGCCAGCGACGCATGATGCTCGGAGAACGTGGCAAAGTCCACTGCCTGACCTTGAAATTGGCGGTAGTTGGCCAAGCGTTTGACCTCAATGGAAAATATATCCATTCGATCAGCAGAGGCCTCTGAACCACAAAACCCCAACACCTGTGCTTCAATGCCAATTTGATGCTCCCCTTGAACCTCTTCGCTGTGCCTGTCTTGTGGGCTGAGTTTCAGCTCCACCTTGGCGTGAATCACTTGATCGGGTGGCGCGTGCCTTTTGAGTTCTGCATGCACCCCCACCACCTGAGTTTTGCTTAAAACAAATTGATCGAGTAGGTTCATCACTTAAATCTCTCATGAAGCCAAAGAGTAAAACGCCCGCATCAGCGGGCGTTTTAGACATCAGGTCTCAATCATGCACCCGGCATGATGGCCAGCCTTACTGGGCTGGCGCAAAAACCTGAATGGACGCACTGGTATCAATCGCCGCTTCTTCCCCAATGTTGAGAGGCAGATAATCGTTCACCAGCCATTTCCTGAGCTGATTGGTATAAAACGGGCTCATAAAGAAGCCAGAGCGCCCACCGGGAATGATCTCTTCTGCGATGGGGCCTGATGGCGCCACTGTGGCCACGTTTCGACGCGCGGCACCCGAACCAAACATAAAGCCGTTGACCGAATTGGCGCGCGCATTGTGGCTAGAGGCATCCACTGCATTAAAGCCACCTGCTCTGGCGACACCTGGCAAACCCTCACCTTGATTGGCAAAGCCACCGGCTGGAGGCACATTGAAAGGTGAGACATTGAGTGGGTGCCTAAAGACCACACGGTGCAACTTGCCCCAGCGGTAATCTTCTTGATCGGTGGAGTTGGCAAACGCT
>JAGYMV010000147.1 GCA_018400355.1 Wenzhouxiangella sp. | reverse complement strand
AGCAAACACCGCCACCACGATTAAAGGCGCGAATGTATAGATCGCCGGCGCTTGGTCGAGGCGCGGTTGTTTGGCCAAGAAACTGGCCACTGAAATGATCAACAAGACCTTGGCTGCCTCAACCACTTGGAAATTGGCGATGCCCAGCTTGACCCAACGGGTGGACCCATTGACCGTGTGGCCAAGGCCTGGAACAAATGGCAACACCATGGCAATCAAGGCCAAGGCCAAAGCCACCATACCCAGCTTTTCTAAATGCCGGATTTCTAGCCAGCGGAAAATACCAGCGGCTCCAACGCCCAAACCAATGAAAACCAAGTGGCGGATCACGTAGTGCCAACGCGACTGACCATAGCCTTCGGCCACAATGATGGAGGTCGAGGTCACCATCACCAAACCAATGGCCAGCAACGCCACGCTGATCAACACGATCCATGGATCCAAACCAACGGCGCGTGGGCTATCACTGAAACGATGGGCTTGTCGTCTTTGGCTCATCCCCATCTCCTCAACGAATCTTCATCGTGGCCAGTGACGCCAGCACCAGCATCACAGCAATGATCCAAAACCGCACAATCACTTTGGGCTCGGGCCAACCTTTGAGTTCAAAGTGATGATGAATCGGCGCCATCCTAAACAAACGCTTGCCGGTGAGCTTGAACGAGGCCACCTGCAAAATCACCGACAAAGTCTCGATCACAAAAATGCCCGCCATCACAAAAAAGATGATCTCTTGGCGAACCGCGACCGCCACCAGACCCAAAGCCGCACCCACTGACAAAGCGCCAATGTCGCCCATGAAGACTGAGGCCGGATAGGTGTTCCACCACAAAAAACCCAAACCCGCACCGGCTAGGGCTGCACAAAAAATGGCCAACTCCCCCACCCCAGGGACAAAAGCCATATCCAAGTAATTGGCAAACACCCCATTCGATGTGGCGTAGGCAAAGATTCCCAGACCCGTGGCTACGAACACTGCGGGCATGATGGCCAGCCCATCCAAACCATCGGTGAGGTTGACTGCATTGGACGAACCCACAATCACAAAATACGCCAGCACCACAAAACCCCACCCCAGTGGGATGGCAATGTCTTTAAAAAATGGCACAAACAACTGGGTGTTGGCCGCCACATCAGCGGTGAGAAACAAAAACACCGCCGCCACAAGCGCTGCCAGCGATTGCAAGGTGTATTTCCATTTAGCAGAGAGCCCATCCGAGCTTTTGTCTTTGAGCTTTTTAAAGTCGTCAATAAAGCCGATGGCACCAAACGCCACCGTCACAAACAACACCACCCACACATAGCGGTTGGATAAGTCCGTCCAGAGCAAGGTCGCCACCACAATGGCGATTAAGATTAAGGCACCCCCCATGGTGGGTGTGCCCGCTTTGATTTGATGGCTCTCTGGCCCAAGAGCACGAATCGGCTGACCATACTGTCTTTGAGTCATGTTTCTGATAAACAAAGGACCCACCAGTAGAGAGACCAACATGGCGGTGAGTGCCGCCATGATGGTTCTAAATGTGATGTAGCCAAATAAAGCGACATCAACAAAGAAGACATCATTGAATAACCACAAAAGCATCAGGCAGCCCCTCCCAACAAAGCAGCCACCACGCGGTCCATGCGCATGGACCGGGAGCCTTTGACCAAAATCGCCAGCTGTGTGGGTCGATCAAGCTGCAATGCCTCGATCAAGCTGACTTGATCCTCGAACCACTCACCATCAGAGCCAAACCCATCGACGGCATGCTGGGCCAATGGCCCAAACCCCAACAAGCGATCGATGCCAGCTGTTTTGGCCTGCTGACCGATCTCGTGGTGCATTTGGCTGGCTTGATCGCCGAGCTCCAACATATCCCCCAACACCAACCACGACTCCCCGGGAAAGCCAGACAACACCTCAATGCTGGCTTGTGTCGAAGCGGGGTTGGCGTTGTAACTGTCATCGACCACCACAAAATCCGGATCGGGGCGATGGATTTGTAGGCGTTGGGAGACGGCCTTGAGATCTTTTAGTGCGTGCAAAGAATCCACCACAGCAACGCCGAGCGCATGGGCTGCAGCCATGGAGGCCAAGGCATTCATCACATTGTGCCGCCCCGGCAAAGGCAGGGTCATTTCAAACTCACCCTCGGGTGTGGTGATGGCAATGGCATCCCCCATCTGATAATCAACTGGGACATCTGCCTGAAACTCTGCCTGGTGCTCGAGCGCAAAATGAAGGCTGTGACAGTGCGCTGCCAGATCGCGCCAATGCCGCAGATAGGGAGAGTCTGCGTTGATGATGGCGGTGCCATCATCAGACAGTGCCGCAAACAGCTCACCTTTGGTTTGGACAATGGTCTCAATCGAACCAAAGCTTTCTAGATGCGCTGGACCTGCATTGGTCAAAATCCCCACATTGGGTTTGGCCAAGTGGCTTAAATAGCGAATGTCGCCTTGCCGAGCAGCACCCATCTCAACCACCGCGTATTGATGGGTGGCATCCAAACGCGACAGCGTGATGGGCACACCAATTTCATTGTTGTAATTGCCCTCAGTGGCCAAAGTCGTGCCGGCGTGCGAGAGGATGGCTGAGACCATCTCTTTGACAGAGGTCTTGCCGTTGGAACCGGTGATGCCAACCACTTGCACGTCCAAACTGGCGCGCCAAGCGGCGGCC
>JAGYMV010000146.1 GCA_018400355.1 Wenzhouxiangella sp. | reverse complement strand
GGCCTTCGATAAAACAACCATCCAATGCCTGTTGTAATTGTTTTAAAGCACGCCCACGGTCGGTGCCATGCACAATGAGCTTGGCGATCATCGGGTCATAGTCAATGCCGATGACATCACCGGACTCGATGCCACTGTCGATGCGCGCGCCATCAGGCCAATGGAGCGTGCGTATTCGGCCAGCGGCGGGCAAAAACCCCTGGTCGGGGTCTTCTGCATAGATTCTGGCCTCAAAAGCGTGGCCTTGGGGTTTGGGTACATTCTCTTGTTCGGGCAACGACTCACCTGAGGCAACTTGCAATTGCCACGCCACCAAGTCAAGTCCTGTGATCATTTCAGTGACCGGGTGTTCGACCTGCAAGCGGGTGTTCATCTCTAAAAAGTAAAACTTGTTCTCGTCGGGGTCGACCAAAAACTCCACCGTGCCGGCACCCACATAGTGCACGGCACAGGCTGCATCCACAGCGGCGGCAAGCAGCGCCTGGCGCAAAGACTCGGGTAAGCCCACCGCGGGTGCTTCTTCAATGATTTTTTGGTGTCTGCGCTGGCTGGAGCAATCGCGTTCGTATAAATGAATCACCCGACCACTGACATCGCCAAAGATTTGGGCCTCGATGTGGCGGGGGCGGGGCAGGTAACGCTCCAAAATCACTCGGTCATCGCCAAAGCTTGCCATGGCCTCGCGCCGGGCGGCATTCAAGGAGGCCTCATAGGCATCAACGGAATGGACAATGCGCATGCCTTTGCCACCGCCACCAGCGGCGGCTTTGATCATCAACGGAAAGCCAATCGATTGGGCTTGATCGAACAGGGTCTCAGTGCTTTGATCGTCGCCGTGATAACCCGGAACCACTGGCACGCCGGCGGCCATCACCAGTGCTTTGGCTTCCGCCTTCGAGCCCATTTGTGCAATGGTTTTTGCGCTGGGTCCAACAAACACCATGCCCGCATCCACAACGGCTTGGGCAAAGCCTTCGTTTTCTGCCAAAAAGCCATAACCGGGGTGGATCGCATCGGCCCGGCTTTTTTTGGCCACATCGATGATGGCATCAATGTTTAAGTAGGAGTCTTTGGCCGCGCGGCCACCAATCAAAAATGCCTGATCGGCCAAGCGGACGTGGCGGGCGTATCGGTCGGCTTCGGAATACACCGCCACGGTTTCAATGTTTAACCTTCGGGCGGTTTCCATGATGCGGACCGCAATCTCGCCGCGATTGGCAATCAATAGTCGTTTGATAGACGCCATCACTGAGGTGTCTTGGGCTTTTCAGAGGCGCGGGTTGCTGAGTCGGGGTGCCAGCTTGGACGACGTTTTTCTAAAAACGCTTTGAGCCCTTCTTGGCCTTGGTCGGACACACGCAAGCGCGCAATCAAGGCCGCCGTTTGTTCGTCTAATTGTTCTGCATCGTTGCTTTGTGAGACCAAGCGAATGAGGGCCTTGGTATGCGCTTGAGCACTGGGCGAACCGGCGAGGATCAATGCCAAGAGATCATCAATGTGTCCATCGAGTTGGTCGAATGGTGTGGTGTCGGTGATCAAACCAAAGCGCACCGCCATCTGGGCATCGAATCGTTCGCCCGTGAGCATTAAGCGTCTGGCGTGTTTGATGCCCATCTTGGCCAACACAAACGGTGCGATGGTCGCCGGTGTCAGGCCCAGTCGCACTTCGGTGAGCCCCAGTTCCACTTTTTCACTGGCCACGGCCAAATCGCAACACGCGATCAGCCCCACGCCACCACCAAAGGCGTGGCCATTGACCCGCGCGATGGTGGGGCAAGGCATCTCATCGAGCAGGCGAAACAAGTGCGCCAAGCGTTTGGCGTCGGCTTTGTTGTCGGCCTCGCTGGCTTGGATCATTTGTTGCATCCACACCAAATCAGCACCCGCTGAAAACGCATGACCCGCACCGGTTAGGATCAGGGCCCGTGGTGGGTGGGCGTGACAGTCTTCGAACACATCAATCAAACCCGTGATCAGCTCAGGGTTGAACGCGTTGTGGACCTCGGGGCGATGGAGTGTGAGGGTCACGACATCGCGGGCGTCTCGGTCAATCAACAACACAGCGTGGGTGTTTTCGTGGTGGGTCATGGATGTCGGCCTACATTCTAAAAACGCCATAGTCCATCGGCGTTTGGTCTTTAAAGGTCTCTGCCTGGCTGGCGATGGCCAGGGCCAAGCCCAGCACCCGACGGGTGTCTTTGGGGTCAATCACACCATCGTCCCAGAGTCTGGCGCTGGCGTAGTAGGGGTGGCCTTGGCGCTCATAGGTTTCTTTGATGGGCGCTTTGAACGCGTCTTCTTCTTCCTCAGACCAGCGCTCGCCTTTGGCCTCCATGGCATCGCGCTTGACCGTGGCCAACACGCTGGCGGCTTGCTCGCCGCCCATCACAGAGATCCGCGCGTTCGGCCAAGTCCACAAAAAACGCGGCTGGTAAGCGCGGCCACACATGGCGTAATTACCGGCACCAAACGAGCCACCGATGATGATGGTGAATTTGGGCACGCGGGCATTGGCCACAGCAGTGACCATTTTGGCGCCTTCTTTGGCGATGCCGCCTTGCTCATAGTCTTTGCCCACCATAAAGCCTGTGATGTTTTGTAAAAACACCAAAGGGATGTGTCGTTGATTGCAAAGCTCAATAAAGTGCGCGCCTTTTTGCGCAGACTCACCGAACAAA
>JAGYMV010000145.1 GCA_018400355.1 Wenzhouxiangella sp. | reverse complement strand
AACATCAATTTTTTGGTCCCGCAAACAGACCAAGCCCGCAGTCTGTATTTGAAGGTTCAATCGGCACACGCGTATTTGTTGTACGTGGATGTGCACCCGTGGACTGCGGCGGTGCGTTTGGATCAAAGCCAGTTTGCTTGGTACATGGGTTATTTCGCCTTTCTTTTTTTGGTTTTGTTTGTCTCCACACTCACTTGGCTGTTTGACCGCGAGCCTGTGTTGGTGGCGTTCAGTTGGCAATTGATGGCAGCTCTGGTCTATGGCGCTTCCATGTATGGCGCATTGCGCATGGGCTTGAGTGGTTATATCGATCCCCGCTGGCTCAATGGTTTGAATACCCTGATCATCGTTGCTTACCCAGCCAGTGTGATTTGGTTTTATCGAGCACTGTTTGCTGATTATGGGCTGCCCCCTTGGGCCAAACGGGTCTTTGAGGTCTTTCTGGGTCTATCAGCCATTAATTTCAGTTTGGCGTTGCTGGGCTTTGAAGATCTGGCCTTGCGAACAAATGCTTGGGCGTTGTTGTTGGCGACCATTTGGGCGCTGATTTGCCCGTGGTTTTTTATGTCAGCAAAACACAGCGAGACGCCCAAGCCCATGTCGATTTGGGTGTATCGACTCTCCACCTTGGTGTTGTTGAACGCAGACACCGCGTTGTTTCGTCGCCTGGGATGGGTCTCTGGTGAAGGTGCAGCCCTCAATGGGTATTTGTTGCACGCGTTTTTCCTCGCGCTTTTGATGACGGTGATTTTGCAATACCGCGCCAGGCGCCGTTGGCTTTCGTTGGTGCAAGCCAATGCCGAGGCCACTCAAAAAATGGTCGAGGAAGCCACCACCCGAAAAACCCTTCAGCAGTACATGGCGATGTTGAGCCATGAAATCAAAACACCGCTATCGGTGGTTCGTTTGGCGGTCAATCAAGGGCTAAAGGGTCAGACTCTGGGGCGCCAAGCCGATCAGGCCATTGCAGACATCAACCAATTGATCACGCGGTGTTTGCAGTCCGATCAATTGGCCGCGGGTGCGTTGGTGCCTGAAATGGCCGCCATCGATCTGGGCCAGTTGGTCCGTGGCATGGTGGCCCGATCGGGCCAAGCAGAGCGTTTTGAGGTGGTCGAGTTTGAGGCAATCACGCTCAATGCCGATCCATGGCTGACCCAAATCATCGTGGGCAATCTGATCGAAAATGCCCTGAAATACGGGTGCCACGACCAGCCCATCGAAATCAGTTGCCGGTTTCTTTCCGATGACTCAGGCCCCAAAGTAGAGCTTGCCATCGGCAATGCGGTCGATACAGCGACTGGGTTTGATGAGGCCCTGTTGTTTGAAAAATTCTATCGCGGTGCCATGTCGAGTAAAGTATCAGGAGCGGGCTTGGGGTTGTATCTGTCGCGTGAGTTGGCAGAGCTTCAAGGGGGTGGTGTGTATTTTGAGTGGCGGGGGGAGCAATGGATCAAGTTTGTCTTGGAGATGAGGGGGATATCTGGCGGGCCGATGGAGGGCGTTCGATGAGGGTGTGCTTGGTTGAAGACAATGATCTGTTGCGTGAAACGCTCACGCACGTCTTAACCGAAGCCGGCTTTGTCATCACGGCGGTCTCTGATGCAGATGCTTTAGATGAGGTGCTCAAGGAGACGGCTTTTGACACCTATTTGTTGGATCTCAATTTGCCCGGTGAAGACGGGCTTTCGATTGCCGAGCGCCTAAAGCGCGCTTATCCGGATTGTTTTATTGTCATGACCACGGCGCGCGAGCGGGTGGCCGATCGGGCGCTTGGCTATGACACAGGCGCTGATATCTACATGACCAAACCGGTTCATTTGCCCGAGCTGGTGGCTGCGCTCAATGGCTTGTACCGTCGGTGGCAAGCGCAAAGTCAGGCCAGCGATGATTTGGATTGGGTGTTACAAACCGCTGACCGGGTGTTGATGCAAGGGACCAGTGGTCGGGTGGAGCGCCTCACACCAACCGAGTTGGTCATTGTGAAGGCCCTGGTGGAGGCGCCCGATCAGCGCTTGGCCTATTGGCAGTTGCTCGACCGCCTGGATAAAACCGTCGATGAGGGCGCCAAACGGGCGCTGGAGGTGCATGTGGTTAATCTTCGACGAAAGCTTCGGTCATTGGGGGCCTCGGACTATGCCATCGCCTCGGTGCGGGGCAGTGGGTATCGGCTGGCTTTGCCCATTGTGGTGCGCGACTAGACGCGTTTTTTGGCTGAATCAGGCCGTTTTCCAATATTGCAGTTTTGATCTCAGTTCTTTGAGGTCTAAGCGCCGTGGCCACGGCTTTTCCTTAGGTTTTCTTAGGTTTTGTTAGGTATCTGATTGCTAATATAACTCAAGCTTAAATACCCATAAGTCAGGCTGGGCTAATTGTGTTTGGCCAATGGGTGTTTGTGGACTTTATCGGGTTACATCTTTTCAAGAGAAGGTGACGCTTTTGGCTCTGTCTAAAAGCGCTTGAGAGCAAGGATTCTAGGAACTCTTTGAGCAGTCAAGTCAAGCAGATCTTGCTCAGAATCATCAATTGTCGTGTTTGGTTGAGGTGGGTAGATGGGCGTTTTAGAAAAAACTTTCCAAAAGCGGGCGTGGGTGTTTCTGGCGCTGTTTGGCTTGTTCGGATTCGGGGATGGTTTTGCTCAAACCCTCACCATCTCATCATCAGGTGAGACTGGTACTTCGGGTACGAATTGGTCTTCA
>JAGYMV010000144.1 GCA_018400355.1 Wenzhouxiangella sp. | reverse complement strand
TCCAGGAAACCACGCCTCATTGAATTGGGCCCGTTTCCAGCGCCGGGTGGGCAACAGCCCATCGCCCTCACCGGAAAGATCAATGCCGGTGGGTTGACCAAAGCCAAACAAAGCCAGCTCACGGGCCATGCGATCAATACCCAAAGACACCGCCAGTTCATAAAAATATACATTCACCGACTCGGCCAAGGCTTTTTCCAGATCCGCCCAACCGTGGCCGCCACGTTTCCAATCGCGGTAGCGACGTCCTTGGCCCTCGAGTTCAAAAAAGCCCCTAGAAAACTTTTCTTGGTTGGCATCGATGACGCCTTCTGAGAGTCCAGCCAGCGCCAAAAAAGGCTTGATGGTGGAGCCTGGCTCATAAGCGCCTTGCAAGAATCGATTAAACAAAGGACGTTTGGGATTGGAGAGCAACGCTTGATAGTTGGTCTCGCTGATGCCATTGACAAACCAGTTGGGATCGAAGCCCGGTTGACTGACCAAAGCGCGGACCGCACCGGTGTCCACATCCAACACAACAATCGCACCGGCTTGATCACCGAGTGCATCAACAGCCGCGCGCTGCAACTCAAGGTCTAGGGTCAAGGTGAGGTCTTGACCATCGATCGGGTCTTGGCGTTCCAACACCCGAACCACACGACCCTGGGCGTTGGTCTCGACTTTTTCAACACCCGGTTCGCCATGCAATGAGGACTCATAGACCTGTTCGATGCCGGTTCGCCCCACGTGCGTGGTGGCGCGGTATCGCTCGCTGCCCAATTCGGCCATATCGCTTTGATCGATGCGCCCCACATAGCCCAAGACGTGCGCAAACAAAGCCCCATGCGGGTAGTGGCGAATCAAATAAGGCTCCACCTCCACGCCGGGCAACCGATGCCGATTGGCCGCCAGCCGCGCCACCGATTCAGGGTCTAAGTTGGTTTTGAGTGGGATGGCTTGAAAACGTCTCGCGCGTTGGCGGGCCCGCTCAAAACGGGCGCGCTCGTTGTCTGAGACCGCCACCAATTCTGAAATCGCGTGCAACGTGGCCTCGAGATCGGGGGTTCTTTCGGGCACCACCACCAAACGATAGGCCGGCCGGTTTTCGGCCAACACATCGCCCGTGTGATCGAAGATCAGCCCCCGCGTGGGCGGCAGTGCGCGCAAGCTCACGCGGTTGCTCTCCGCGCGGCCAGCGTAGAGGTCGTGGTCAAGGATTTGGAGATCGGCAAAACGCCAAGCCAAAGCCAACAACACCGCACACATGAGCACCCCGATGACGCGGTAGCGGTGGTCGATCAATTTCAGCTCTAAGGCCGCGTCTCGAACGCGGGTCCGACCTTGGCGCCACCAAAACCGCATCAGGCCGATAAGCGGCGTCTTTGCCGCAATGCATCAAGGGCCAAGAACAACCAAGGCCAAAGCACCATGCCCACCAAAGGCGCGGTCCACCACAACATCGGTGGCCAAGGTTCGTTACCAAAGACCACCACCCACAACTGCAACACCCGATCATTCAACAGCAAGGCCATCACCGCCGCGGCTTGTTGCCAAGGTGGAAAGAAACGCAATTGGTTGCGGAAGCGTTCCAATAAAAAGGAGATCACCAACAGACTCAAGGCATGCTGACCGAGCAATGATCCGGTGAATACATCGAGCAATAAGCCAATCACAAAGGCTTGGCCCAAGTGGCGCAATCGATTGCCTTCCAGCGCCCAATAGATCATCACCATGGCCACCCAAAAAGGCCAGATGGGTCGGACCAAATCCGATTGCGGGATTAAGGTGAGCACAAAGGCCACCACCAAACTGATGATCATCAATGTCTGGTCTGAAAAGCGCCGCTCAGCCATTGCCTATCACCTCATTGCCAGCGTCTGGCGCAGCATCGGATGCCTCTTCGGGCACAGCCTCGATTGGCGCTGTGGCATCGTCTGTGCTCTCGACCACCACCATCACAAAGCGCGATCGGTCGTGTTGGCCCCACGGTGAGGCCGAGGCCACCGCAAAGCTTTGGCCCTCGGGTCGATTGATGCGTTCAATGCGGGCCACGGGCAAGCCCGGCGGGAACACACCACCGAGCCCTGAGGTGACCAACTCATCGCCTGGGACCAAGTCCACATTCATGGGCAGGTCTGGCAAAGAAAGGTTGCTGTCCAAACCGCCTCCATAAGCCAAGGTCACATCCCCGGTTCTGGCGACACGGACCGGTAAAGCGTGGTCGGGGTCGGTGATCAAAATCACACTGGCGGTGATGGCGCTTGTGCTATCGACCTGCCCAATCAGCCCACCTTGGTCAACCACCGCCAAGCCTGGAATCAGCCCATCCCCTCGGCCACGATCAATGACCAACCGGTGGGAGAAAGGATTGAGATCAACCGACAACACGCCTGCTGTGACGAATTCTTGCCCCACCGATGCATCCAGTCCCACCAAGGCGCGCAACTCATTGTTTTCTCGGGCCAAGGCATCGAGGGTGAGGGTGGCGGCTTGTTGCTGCCGCAGGGTTTGGGTGAGGCGGGCATTTTCTTTCAGCAAAGCCTCGGTCGATTGCCACCTCACCCCCACCTCACCCGCCCAGCGGATGGGGGCATCAATGGCCATCAACAGAGGTTCTGTGATTTGTCTCACGGTGTGGTGGAAGCGGTCCAGGTAGTGACCGCGGTGGTCTAGGGCCATCAAAAAAATGGCCACCAAGGCATACGCAACCAAACGGGTGGTGTGTTGGG
>JAGYMV010000143.1 GCA_018400355.1 Wenzhouxiangella sp. | reverse complement strand
GACAATATTGCCCTTTAACAGCAAGCGCTCTAAGACCTTTTGGATGTCAAACGCTTCATAGCGCATGTCACGAACACCCAAAGCGATGTTTTCAAAATCACAAAATAAAGCCAGATTGCGGGTCACGGATTGGGTCATGATTCAAGCTCAGGTCGATTTTTAAAATACTCAAGGGCTTCGGGATTGGCCAAAGCGGCGGTGTTTTTAACGGGCTTTTGATGAATCACATCACGAACGGCCAGCTCTGTGATTTTTCCAGACACCGTCCGAGGCAGGTCTGGTACGTCGAGAATAACAGCTGGCACGTGGCGGGGCGTGGTATTCATGCGGATTTGATTTTTAATGCGCTGCGCCAAAGCCTCATCCAACACTGTGCCTTTTCGGAGCACAACAAACAGCACGACGCGGACATCCCCTTCCCACGATTGGCCAACGGCCAAAGACTCGAGAACCTCATCGAGTTGTTCCACTTGCCGATAAATTTCTGCGGTGCCAATGCGCACCCCACCGGGGTTGAGCGTGGCATCGGAACGCCCCTCGATCACCAGCCCCCCTGACTCGGTCATGCGGGCGTGGTCACCATGGCTCCAAATGCCTGGGTTCTCAGTAAAATAGGCTTTTAGATAGCGCTCATTGTCCTCGTCGTTCCAAAAACCCACCGGCATGCTGGGGAATGGGAGCGAGCAAGTGAGCTCACCTGTTTCATTGACCACCACCTCGCCACGCTCATTCCTAATCTCGACCTTCATGGCCAAGCCAGGGCCTTGCAACTCGCCTTGGATGACTGGCAATAGCGGGTTGCCCAGCGCAAAGCACGACACAATGTCGGTTCCACCTGAAATGGAGGACAGTTGCACGTCGGCTTTGACGTCTTGATAGACATAATCAAATGACTCAGGCAACAAAGGAGAGCCCGTGGACAAAATGGTCTTCAATGCCGTCAACTGATGGGTCTGTCTGGGCTTGACCCCAGCCTTATCGCAGGCTGCAATCCATTTGGCGCTGGTGCCAAAGACCGAGACACCAAACTCATCGGCCAAGTCCCAAAGCACGTTGCCATCCGGGTGGAACGGTGAACCATCATATAAGACGATGGTGGACTCAACGGCCAGCGCGCTCACCAACCAGTTCCACATCATCCAACCGCAGGTCGTGAAATAAAATATTCGCTCATCTTTTTTAAGATCGGTGTGCAACATCAATTCTTTGAGATGCTGCAGCAGACTTCCACCTTGTCCATGGACAATGCACTTAGGCACCCCCGTGGTTCCAGAGGAATACAAAATATACAGCGGGTGATCAAATGGCAGACGCTCAAACTCAATCTCGTCGGGCTGGTCTGAGATAAAGTCTGAAAAACCAATCCACTTGGGGTCGCTCACCGAGGCCGCATGATCGCCAAGATGATTGACGACCACAATCTTTTCAAGCGTGGGCAGGTGCTCGGCGATCTCGGCCACCTTGGCGAGGCAATCGTGGGTCTTGCCGTTGTATCGGTATGCATTGGCGCACAGCATCACGCGTGGCTCAATCTGACCAAACCGATCGATCACCCCTTGGATACCAAAGTCTGGTGAGCACGAGGACCAAATCGCGCCAATGGCATTGGTGGCCAACAACCCCACCACCGTTTCTGGGATGTTGGGCATGAAGCCGACAACCCGATCCCCAACGCCAACACCTTGTTGTTTCAGCGCATGCGCCAGTTGCGCGACCTGCCGATTGAGCGATGCGAAACTCAATTCGCGCCTGAGACCGGCCTCATCGGCAAAGACAATGGCGGGTTGGTCATCGCGCCGTTTCAATAGGTTCTCGGCATAGCTCAGGCGAGATTCCGGAAACCAGCGGGTTCCGGGCATGGCCGGCCAGCCTTGTGTGATCGGTTTGGGTGCCTGCCCCCTACCGGATGCATCAATGAGGCCTGAAAACTGCCACAGGGCCTGCCAAAAGGCCCCAGGCTCCCGAATCGAGTGGGCATATAGACTGGGCCAGTCTGCAACTTCTGAATGGCCGTTTTGTGCCACAAACTCAATAAAAGCCTGCATTTGCGTGGCGCTCTTGCGCGCCTCAGACGGGACCCATAGGGCCTTGGAATTGGATGAATCACTCATAGCGGACAAAGTCAAACTCCCGGACCTGGCCATTGGCAAAAATTAACGCAGCACCCCTTGCTATCGCAAATGATAATGGTTATCATTTAGATGTGCCCATTGGAATCGCTTTTGCGATCCACCAAGGCGCCCAATCGAACCAGACGGTTCCATCACCCAACATGAGGTCACAATGGCTCACAAAAAAACTCTGACCTTCGCTCTATTGCACATGACCATCGCTTTTAGCGTGGTGTGGGCACTGACAGGCTCTATTGCCTTGGGTGGCGCTGTGGCGTTGATTGAACCCACGCTCAACACCATTGCTTATTTCTTCCATGAGAAAGTCTGGGAGCGCAAGGGCCGTCGCGCCAACTCACCGCCCACTGGCAACGCGCACTCTTAAAGCGCGCGCTCAAGCTCGGGCACCAATTCAAACAAGTCCCCCACCAGGCCCAAATCGGCCACTTCAAAAATTGGCGCCTCCGAATCTTTGTTGATTGCCACGATGGTACCGGCATCCTTGATGCCTGTAAGGTGCTGAATCGCCCCAGAAATACCGACCGCGATGTACAAATCCGGCGCGATGATTTTGCCGGTCTGACCCACCTGCAACTCATTGG
>JAGYMV010000142.1 GCA_018400355.1 Wenzhouxiangella sp. | reverse complement strand
AAAAACTCGTTGCAAAGGCTAACAAATCACTAAGGGACGAAACCTAAGAAAACCTAAGACATGAAACCACCGAAACGGGTTGGAGAAGTGCTCGAGCAGTGCTGTAGAGGAATTTACAAGACACCCACAAAAAAGCCGGCCCCATTGGACCGGCCTTACTTCCACCTACATCCGTCCGACCAACTGGTTAAAAGACCCACTTCTCTGAGACACTCCTCAAAGAAGTAGGCATCAATGTGCTTTAGTCAAACCGCACTGAGCTTAAAAAGTTGATTTAAGCCTGAACTTTGCCCCGACGGACCACCAGACTGGCCGCTGCCAGAAAGCCAATAATCATCAGCAGCAAAGCCAAGAAACCATTCACAGGCACCGGCAGTGCGGGTGTGGCACTTTCTTGCTCATTCGGAGCTGGTGTCGCCGATCCAGATGTGACAGTAAAGTTAGCGGAACTCTGGGCAACAGAGCCACCCTTCGCTACAAAGACATTAAAAGCGTCGAATGCACTCAATGTAGACGGGACGAACGCATCGATTCTATTGGGGCTAATGATCTCAAAGTCTGCCTGAGCCGTGCCAAACGCAACCACGGTGACCTGATCGTTGAAGCCTGTACCAGAAATAGTCACCTTGGTGCCGACCGGGCCAAAGTCTGGGTTTAATCCTGTAATGGTATGCGTCGGTGGTGGTGGATCTGGGTCGTTTAAAGGGTCAACCGTGAAATCACCCGAACTGCGCGCTAGGACTTGGGCATTTTGGGGGGCTACATCATTCCACAAAGCAATTTTGCCGACTCCAAGGCTCATGCCGGGTGGAACAGTGACCTTGATTTCGGTTGAACTCACAATGTTTAAATTGATCCCTGCCGTGCCTATAGCGGCACCAGTAGGCTCGGCACCGAAGGCAGCGACTTTGATATTTGAACCAAAATTGGTGCCTGTGATGGTCACCTCAGTACCAGTAGACCCTGAGGTGGGGTCAAAAGACGTAATGGTGGGGCTTTGGGCATGCGCCACCCCAAAAAACACAAACGATGCGATAAAAATAAGCTTTTTCACGGTGATATCTCCATATCTAATTTGTGGTTGCATTGTGGTCAAGGGTTCATCAAACAAATCAAAAATACTTTGTGGTTATTAACGAGCCACACAAACTTGACCCGAACGCTCACTCGAATGCTCAAGGGCCATTGAACCATGTCATCAACCACACTTATTGGGAGTCTAGCAACAGAAAAATCGCCAACCTCAAGAAAGCTCAATGGGCACAGTGAGCTGATATCCCCTGCCCCGAATGGCTTTTATCGAGGGGCCTTCAACGCCTAACTGGTGGATTTTTTTCCGGATGTTGAGGATGTGGACCTCAATAATGCGCTTGGCTTTGGCGTCGGGCTGCTTGCCCAACAAATCAAACAGTTCCCAGTGCTCTAGAAAATGCCCATTCGCCAACACCAACGCCCTTAACACCAAATATTCAGCGCTCGTTAGGCGAGCCGATGACCCCAGCAGTGCATTTTGAATATGGGCGTTCGCTAAGAAAAGCGAGACCCCACGCTCAGCAGGCTTGAGTGCCGCCTGTTTCTTCAGCCCCGCTCGCAAGACCGCCACGAGCTCACGCACATGGACAGGCTTGGTCATATAGACATCTGCTCCATGTTCGTAGCCTGAGATGCGATCACTCACCCGCTCCCGCGCTGTGGCCATGACAACAAAACACGAAGGCTGGGCTTTTTTAAGGCGTTGTGCGATCGAGAGCCCATCTTCGCCCGGCAAATTAAGATCTAAAACAAAGGCATCAAACGAGTGCCAATGAAGCTTCTGATCCAGCTCTTCAGCGTCGGTGACCGCCGTGATATCAATGCCCTCATCTTTGAGTGCATCACACAACATGCCGCGCAGTAAGTCATTGTCTTCAACCAAACACACTTTCATCGTTTCAGGGTCCAACTAAAAGTCACTCGGTGTTGATGATCGATCTCAACACTCAGATCACCCCCTTGCTGCTCGGCCAATGCTTTGGCCAAATACAAGCCAAGCCCGGCCCCCGATTGCCGGATGGCGTACTCACTTCGGTAGAACTTTTCAAACACGCGATCAACATCAAAAAGCCCCTGTCGATCAACCGCATTGCAAACCGTGACGCATAGATCCCCCTGATGGGTTGTGGCAGCACCAATCTCGACTGGGACATCGGCACGCCCATATTTCAGGGCGTTTTCGGCCAAGTTTGAAAAGATAATCCCAGACAACCAGGGATCGGCCCAAACCACACCACCAAAATCACCCGACCACCGCAAACGCTCACCGTCTTCGATATGAGCCACGGAATGCTTTAAGGTCGCCAATAGATCAAAGCGCTGCAAAGTCACTGGCATGGCCCCATCATCCACTCGGTCTGCTTGCAGACACCGAACGACTAGGGTGTCAATGTTGTCGATTGCCTGAGCACCTTGCCTCGAGAGTTTTGGGTCATTGATGCCTTGCTCAATCGCCAGACTGGCGGCAGATAAAGAAGTTTTGACTTCATGACCAAACATACTCATAAACTGCTGCAAGGCTTTTCGGGCAGCATGCTCTACCTCAGCCTGTTTGGCCGAGGCTGCCCGCGCGCTGGCCAACGCAACCACCCTTTGTCTCGCTCGGTTTTGCAATACAAGACTCATAAAGACCGCCAGCAATATGGCGTGGAATAAAAATCCGTTGATGATGACAGCCCCCTCATCATCCG
>JAGYMV010000141.1 GCA_018400355.1 Wenzhouxiangella sp. | reverse complement strand
GTGACGTGCCACTTTGGAAATGCCTGATGAGTCGCTGATGTTTTTGAAGCGACCTTGGCCGGTGTTTTCAAACAGCGTGTCGGACACACCGGTATAGGCCGAAGGTGAGCAGTAGTCCACTTGTGATGTGGTGGCTGAACGACAGGCCCGATGGGTTTCTAGGGCGTAGTCGACATAGTTGGCCACCATCAAGTCCAAATGACCATTTTTATGGAGATCGACAAAGCTCGCACTGACACTCCAACGGTCTTCTTGGGTTCCGGTGGCTTCCGTGACATCGCTGAAGGTGCCATCGCCATTGTTTCGCCACAGCTGGTTGGCACCGAAATTCAACACATAGATATCAACATATCCATCGTTGTTGTAGTCCCCCACGGCGACACCCATGCCATAGCCCCGGGCATCAATCAGCGATTGATCGGTGACATCTTCAAACCGCATCACCCATTGACCATCTTGTCGGTAGGACACATTGCGATAGAGTCGATCTTTTTTAGATCGATCATTGGGCGTGATGCCCGGTGCCAAAGCGCCCCCTTGGACCAAGTAGATGTCTAGCAATCCATCGTTATCAAAATCCAGCAAGCCGACCCCAGCCCCCATGATCTCAACAAAATAATATTCACCCGTCATGCCATTGTCGTACTCAAAATCAACGCCCGCTTCGCTGGCAACGTCGACAAACCACGGATCACTGGCCCAAGCTGAGTGGGCACAGACAACGCTGAGCAGACCCACGCTCATCAATGATGTGGCGACACACCTGTTGATGCTCATGGACCCGCGGCCTGTCTAGAATCAATGATGGTGTGGTATTGATTCAGTGCCAAGTCACTTAAGACTTGCTCACCCCCATCTGGCCAAGTGATGACGATCTCATCGATGAGCGCTGAAACACCCAAACCAAAATGAAGTGGTAGGGCGACTTGAGACAAATAAGACCGTGTTGGCATCACGTGCCGTGTCATGATTTCACTGCCGCTTTTTAAAGTGACCTTGGCCCCAATCGCCTGTTTATTGGGTGCCAATCCCTCTAACACCAAACCGATCCATTGGTGATCGGTCTGGGTCTGGTTTTTTAACAACACCGGTGGGCCAGCGACTTGGGTCAGCACCACATCCATGCGTCCATCTTGATCGATGTCTGCATAAGCCGCACCCCGACCAACGATGGGTGTGGCCAACCCACCCATCTGGCCTTCTGGCACCTGAGAAAACGGGCGCTCACAGGCTCTGCCACAGTTCCAAAACAATTGCGCCGGTTGGCGGTAACGCTGAGACGCTTGCACTCGGTTGATGTCATTTTCAACATGCCCATTGGCCTGAAGGTAATCCAGGCGACCATCCAAGTCATAATCAAAAAACAACACACCAAAAGTAAGCGCCAAACGCGTTGGCCCACCAATGCCCACACCGATCGATTGGTCATTAAATTGTGCTCTTTGGCCTTGGCTGACATAAAAAGAACTCATTTCATTGGCAAAGTTACCAATCGCGATTGCCAAAGAATCATCGTTGTTGTAGTGAGCAAAATCGATGCCCATGGCACCGGTGGCCATGCCGTTGCGATCAAAGCCCATGCCGATCTCGGTCCCCACTTCTTCAAATCGGACCCCGATGACACCACCGCTTGAGCCGGTTTCCGAGTCTTTTTGGTTCGTATCAGTTTGATTCAAATAAACAAAGTTTCGGGTGGTGTCATTGGCCACCACCAAATCCATCCGCCCATCATGATTGATGTCCACCGGCGCTACCGCCAAGCCCTTACCCACACCAAACCCTGTGGTGGGGTGTTTGATGTGAAGACCGGCCTGTTCGGCCACTTCAACAAAGGTGCCGTCGCCTTGGTTGATGTAGAGCTCAGGCTGGGTACCTTGAAAATTCGATGGCGGACCATACGCTCGGCCGATGCCAGTCAACCGATAATCGACTTCAATATCAATCTCTCTAGACCACACCACATAATTGGCCACATACAAATCCAAGTACCCATCTTGGTTGGCATCAAAGAAAGCCGCGCTGGTGCTCCAAGCATTCTGAGGCCCTGCCACACCGGCTGTTTGTGTGGTCTCGACAAACACGCCTGCATCGTTTTGAAACAATCGGTTCTCTCCAACGGTGGTGATGAAAAGATCCACCCACCCATCGCCATCATAATCACCCACCGCCACGCCCATGCCATAGGCATCTAGACCCGCCAAACCCACCGCTTCGGTGACATCTTGAAATTGACCTTGACCATTGTTTTGATACAAGACCACGGCTTGAGAGGGCTGGCGGTCTTCTAAAAACGCCCATTCGCTGCTGTTGATGAACAAAAGGTCTTGGTGGCCATTGTTGTTGAAGTCAAAAAAAGCCACGCCCCCACCCATGGTCTCGGGTAAGAGCCGCTCACCAAAGGCGCCATTGTTGTGTACAAAATCGATGCCGGCGGCTTTGGTGATGTCTGCAAAATTCGCTGGCGTTGGATTGGGCTCATCCATAGGCGACAAGAGGCCAGACAGATCGACGGTGGCATCTTCTGTCACCACCACTTGAGGCTCAGCAAAAAACGACCGAATGAATCCCAAACCCAGAACAACGACCAGGGCCAACACAATGGCCACAGCCATCATTTTCACCGAGCGCCAGAATGCCACTTTGATGATCTGATCACGCGGCAAAGGGGCTTTGGGTGACATCTTATTGGGGCCCATGAACGCTCACTGTTGATACGGGCTCGTCGA
>JAGYMV010000140.1 GCA_018400355.1 Wenzhouxiangella sp. | reverse complement strand
GCCGCCTCACCAATCGCTTGGTTGTGGCGTTGCCCGGCCTCATCGAGTTTGTTGAAAATGCTCTGAATTCGGGCGTGCGCATACTGGATGTAGAACACCGGGTTTTCGTTGGCCCTTGATTTTGCCAAGTCCAAATCAAAATCCAGATGCTGCTCATGCGAGCGCATGATGTAGAAATACCGCGCGGCGTCTTTGCCCACTTCGTCTCTTAAATCGCGCAAGGTGACAAACTGCCCCGAGCGGGTCGACATTTGGATTTTTTTACCGTCTCGGTACAACACCGCAAACTGCACCAACTGAAAATCGAGGCGGTCGGGGTCTTGGCCCAGGCCTTGTGCCGCGGCTTTGAGTCTGGGCACATAGCCGTGGTGGTCTGCACCAAAAATATAGAGTGACTGCCCGGAACAGCGCTCGAGCTTGTCTAAAAGATAAGCCACATCGGAGGCAAAGTAGGTGCTGCGGCCATTGTCTCGGGTCACCACGCGGTCTTTGTCATCGCCCAGCTCGGAGGCCTTAAACCAAACCGCGCCATTGCGGGTTTCTAACCAATCTTTTTCTTTGAGTGTCGCAAGGGCCTGGTCGAGCGCGCCGGATTCGTGCAGGCTTCTTTCGGAATACCAGCGATCGAAAGTCACCCCGAACTCATCCAGGTCATCGCGAATGTCTGAGAGCATCGCTTCCAAGGCGATGGCGAAGACCGCTTGGTAGTCTTTCTCACCCAGCAATTCTTTGGCTCGAGCGATCAATGCATCAATATGGATCTCAGCATCACCGCCCTCATCCCCATCGGCGGGCAAAGATTCGGAGACTTCGTGGCCGGTGTGGCGCAGATCATCGCCATGGCGCGAACGCACCTCGCGGGCAATGTCATAGACATAGTCGCCTTGGTAGGCGTTGTCCGGAAAACGCACCCGCTCTCCCGCCAGCTCAAGATAGCGAAGCCAAACAGAGACCGCCAAGATGTCCATCTGCCGGCCATCGTCGTTGACGTAATACTCTTTTTCCACGCGGTGGCCCGCGGCTTCTAGGATCGAGGCCAGACTGGCCCCATACGCCGCCCCTCGACCGTGGCCCACATGCAAAGGGCCGGTTGGGTTGGCGCTAACAAACTCGATCAAGATGGGTTCTAAGCTGTTGGCCGGCGCCTCACCGTAGCGCTCGCCTTGGGCCAGAATCTCGCGAACCACAATTTTCAGATAATGGCCGCTGGCGAAGAAATTCAAAAAACCAGGTCCTGCGATCTGGACTTCCTTGACGCGCTTGGAGGCTGGCAAGCGCTTGAGTACTTTCTCGGCCAACTCGCGGGGGTTCATGCCGGCTGACTTGGCCAACATCATGGCCACGTTGCAGGCGTAGTCGCCATGGCTTCGGTCTTTGGTGGGTTCGACCTGGATGTCGACGGCTTGATCGTCTTCGATCACGCCATCGCGTTTGAGGTAACCCAAGGCCTGTGAGACAAGTTCTTCGATGTGAGCGCGCATGCTGGTTGTGATCTTTGATTGTGATCGTCAGGGATAAGGCGTTATTGTAACGGTCTCGACACAACAATAGGAACATGAGCATGCGCGCCTATCTCGATCACACCCCGATTGTCGGCGAATCCGTCTATATCGACCCTGATGCCACGGTGATTGGGCAGGTGACATTGGGGGATGATGTCTCTGTTTGGCCTCAGGCGGTGCTCAGGGGTGATGTCAACACCATCACCATTGGTGCCCGCAGCAACATCCAAGATGGGTCGGTGTGCCATGTCACCCACGATGGGCCCTATACGCCCGGCGGCCAACCGTTGGTTGTGGGTGAGGACGTGACGGTGGGTCATGGAGCGATTTTGCATGCCTGCACCATTGGTGATCGCTGTTTGATCGGGATGGGGGCGATTGTGCTCGATGGCGCGGTGATTGAGCCTGATGTGATGGTGGCGGCTGGCGCACTGGTCAGCCCTGGAAAGCATTTGGTCTCGGGTTTTTTGTATCGAGGCCAACCCGCCACGCAGGCGCGGCCTTTGACCGAACAAGAAATTGAAGCGCTCAAATACTCAGCAGAACACTATGTGCGGGTCAAAAATCGCTTTATGGATGCTTGACAACTGAGCTGTAATCGACACCATAGATAGATCACCACCTGATTTGCGTTCGAAAACGCTTCAGTTCAGCCAATCGGGGCACACAACCCAACAGCGATAAGAAATCCGGAGAATCAATATGGTCGACGTGCCTACCTTGGCAGCCAATGGTTTGAATATGCCCGTCTTGGGCTTTGGAACCTGGGAGCTCGACGACAACACCCTCGATCAGGTGTTGCCGGCGGCACTTGATATTGGCTATCGGCACATCGATACCGCGCAGATCTATCGCAATGAAGCGGCGGTGGGTCGGTCTTTGGCAAGCGCCAATGTGCCCAGAGACGAGCTATTCATTACCACCAAGGTCTGGGTGGATCGCTACGCGCCTGAGGACTTACTGACCTCTGTGAGAGAAAGCCTGGACCGCTTGCAAACCGATTATGTGGATTTGTTGCTGTTGCATTGGCCCATGTTTGAAGGGCATGGCATGAATCCCACCTTAGAAGGATTGATGCGTGCTCGCGCTGAGGGCATGGCACGCCACATTGGCATCAGCAACTTCAATATCGATCAAGCAGAGCAAGCCGTTGCCTTTTGTGGACCGGGCGCTTTGGCCACTAACCAAGTCGAATACCACGTGTATTTGGGACAAGAGCGATTGCGGCGGGTATTGG
>JAGYMV010000014.1 GCA_018400355.1 Wenzhouxiangella sp. | reverse complement strand
ATCCACGATCGCGGGAACGCCAGTGAAATCCTGCAATACAACGCGGGCTGGCACAAAGCCAACTTCCTGACTGGGTTGGGCTTGTGGGTCCCAATTGGCCAATGCCGCAATGTCAGACTCGGTGGTGTTGATCCCATCTTCATGACGAAGTTGGTTTTCTAAAAGAATTTTGAGGGAGTAAGGGAGGCGGTTGACTTGGCTGTGTTTGTCAGCCAGTTTTTTGAGGCTATAAAAGCCGTAGTCTTGACCGTTGGCTTTAAAGTGATCGAAGCAGCCCAGCTGGTCGCGCATGGTTCAGTCTCCAGTTAGTTCGGTGTGGATTGTCAGGTGCCGATTTTATCACGCCCTAGGGCATCGAGTTCAAATCAAGCCATCGGCGATCTCGACCATGGCTTTTCGCTGGCTGATGAGGCGCCACTGGTTGCCACCGAGTTGCTGCCAGAGAATGGCCGAGCGCAGACCAGCCAAGAGCAACGACCGAATCAGTTGTACTTTTTCTGAATTTTTGAGGATCTCGGGATTGCCTTGGACTTTGATGCGAAAGCGCATCGATGAAATGTGTTCTTGGTAGGCATCCGCCAATTGAGCCAACACAGCCGGGTCCAATGGGTCCTCGCTGTGGCGCCACGCCGACTCGCTCAGTTCGATGGCATTCGAGATCGCATTCAGGCGCGTTGTGTCTTTGCTCAGTTGCTTACCCAGTTTCAACAAAGCCAGCGAGACCTGCAGTGTCTTGATCGAAGCGCTCTGGGCTCGCTGACCCAGTAGTTCAGACAGCATGCGAAGCCCCAAGCGAACACCAGGGATGCCGCCATAAACACTGGCTGTATCTTCTGGTGTGTTTTCGAAGATGCTGGCCAAACTGGCATTGGCCGCCTGTCCAGAGCATTGGCCCGATTGAGCGACTTGGCTGACGAGCTCCCCGGCTTGAACCACACCGGCTAAGGCCAGCGTGCGGTCTTGAGTGGTTGCTTTCATGCCCCAGACCCAGTTTGACTCTGGAGCGCTTTGGGTTTTGGCGCGTTCGATTGATCGATAATCGCACCCCCGAGGCAACGTTCACCCTCATAAAACACAATCGATTGACCCGGGGTGACCGCGCGTTGCGGTTGTTCAAACAAGACCTCGATGCCTTGCTCACTCACCGCGGTGAGGCGGCAGGCTTGGTCTGCCTGCCGGTAGCGAATCTTGGCCATCAGTGGCTGATCCAATGAGGGGGGTTGGCCACTGATCCAATGCACTTGATCGGCGCGCAATCGGTCCGCCATCAGCGTGGGGTGGGTACTGTCTTGGACGGCATAAAGCGTGTTGTTTTTTAGATCTTTGTAGACCACAAACCAAGGGGCTTCTGGGTGGTCGCGTAGGCCGCCAATGGCCAGACCCTTGCGCTGGCCCAGGGTGTAGTGGATCAAGCCTGAGTGCTCACCAATCGGTTGACCATCCACCGTTAAGATGGGTCCTGGGGCGGCTTTGAGGTAATCATCAATAAAGGCATCGAAGCGCCGCTCCCCAATAAAGCAGATACCCGTTGAATCCTTTTTATCGGCCACCGGCAAATTGGCCTCATGGGCCATTTTTCGAACGGCCTCTTTGGTGTATTCGCCCAAAGGGAAACGGGCTTTGTCCAACTGGGTTTGGTCGAGCGCATACAAAAAGTACGACTGGTCTTTGTTGCCATCTAGGCCTTTCAATAAAGCCACTGAGCCGTCGTCTAGCACACGCCGCCTGGCGTAGTGGCCCGTGGCAATGGTCTCGGCGCCCAATGCTTGCGCGTGGTCTAAAAAGGCTTTGAACTTGATTTCTCTGTTGCACAAGATATCGGGGTTGGGCGTGCGGCCTTTTTTTAGTTCATCTAAAAAGGTCTCGAACACGTTTTCCCAGTATTCGGTGGCAAAGTTTCGGGCATAGAAAGGAATGCCTAGCAGATCGGCCACGGTGCGCGCGTCTGCGGCGTCTTCCTCGGCAGTGCAGCCACTGGTCTGATCATCGCCTTCCCAATTTTTCATGAACATGGCAGCGATTGACTGGCCTTCGTTCTTGAGAAGCCAGGCGGTGGTTGCAGAATCAACGCCCCCAGAGAGGGCAACCATGGTATCGATTGTCATGGCGACTAGTTTAGCGGATGGTCGGTTGGGTGCGTGTCGATGGAGCCAAACAACTCGCGATTCATTAAGTCGACAAAGCGTTGAGCCTGTGGCGACAAATACGCACCGCGGCGCATGACCACGCCATAACTTCTGGATGGGAAGAAAGCCGATAGATCGCGAACAATCAGTCGTTCTCGGTCGGCCTCGGTGATGCAAATGCTGGTCACAATGGAGATGCCCATGCCCAAAGAGACATAGCGTTTGATGACCTCCCAGCCTCCGATCTCCAGGGTCACTCGGTAGGGCAGGTTGTGTCGTTCGAACACCAGATCAATCATCTGGTAGGTGGTCCGTCTTCTGGGTGGAAGAATCAAACCATGCGGACTGATGTCACCCAGGCCGATTTGAGTTTTTCTGGCCAAAGGATGGTCTTTGGCTGCGATCAAGACCGGCTTGAAGTGATAGATCGGCTGGTAGTGAATGTCATCGGGCACATCAACCATCGAGCCCACCGCAAAGTCCACATCGTTTTGGCGAATGCGCCGCAGACCCTCGGTGCCGCTGACGTGTTGTAAGTCGGTGGTGATGCCGGGGTGCAATCGGCGAAAGCGCATCAGCAAGGGTGGGAGCAGGTGCATGATGGTCGACTCACCGGCGGCCACACGAATGGTGCCGCTGTCGAGCGAGCCATAGCGCCGAGAGAACTCATCGGGCAAGGCATCGAGCTGCTTGATCAGAGGCCCGCCCAGCTCAAATAAAGCCTTGCCCGCAGGCGTTAATTCTAGTTTTGGCCCTTTGCGCTCAAACAACGCTTGGCCCAGTTCGTCTTCAAGCGCTCTGATCTGTTGACTGATCGAGGGTTGGCTCAGAAATAGCGCCCGCGCGGCCGCAGAGACACTCCCCGTTTGGGCGGTTTGGATGAACGCCCGCAAATGCTTTTGCAAATTGCCCTTGTACATGGCCCTGAGTGTATCCGAACAGTATTTAAAAAACCAATACTAAACATTTAAAGATTTAATTTGCCAAATACTTCTCAAGACCATTAGCCTTTAGGCCAACGCCTCAAGGTGGCCACCCAAAGGAGAGGATCCATGAAATCACCTTCAGCACAACACCCAAGCGATTGGCGGGAGGGCGCCCCAAGCGTGGTGTTCCACTCCGAATTGCCCGCAGCGGCCAAGCCTTTGTTCTCAGCGCCTCTGCTTGGCCTTCTGGGCAAGCTGGGTGCCCGTTATCGGCCACAGGTCGATGCCTTGTTGGCCGAGCGGCACAAACGCCAAGCGGCGTGGAATGCTGGTCAGTTGCCTGGATTTGATCCAGACACTCAAGAGATTCGAGACAGTGATTGGCAGGTCGAGAAGATCCCCGAGCCCCTGAGGGACCGTCGAGTCGAGATCACGGGACCTGTGGATCGTAAGATGATCATCAATGCCCTGAATTCTGGTGCCAAGGTCTTTATGGCGGATTTCGAAGATTCCTCTTCGCCCACCTTCGAGAACATGATCCATGGTCAGGTCAATTTATACGATGCGACCCGGCGAACCATCGAGCTGACCACGCCCGAGGGCAAGCACTATCAATTGAATGGACCATCGGCCACGCTCATTGTCCGCCCGCGTGGCTGGCACTTGGATGAGTCCCACGTCACAGTGAAAGATCAGGCCATGCCAGCGGGCATCTTTGATGCAGCGGTCTATGTCTATAACAACGCAGAGACCCTCATCGGGCAGGGGCTGGGGCCTTATTTGTATTTGCCAAAAATGGAGTCATGGAAAGAGGCGGCTTTGTGGGAATCGGTGCTGACCGACATTGAAAAAGCCCTGCAGCTCCACCCGGGCACCATCAAGGTCACGGTGCTCATCGAGACGCTACCGGCCGTGTTCCAAATGCATGAGATCTTACACGCGCTCAAAACCCGCATTGTGGGCCTAAACTGTGGGCGCTGGGACTACATTTTCAGTTACATCAAATGCCTGCAAGCCCATCCAGATCGGCGTTTGCCCGATCGGGCGCAGGTCACCATGGGCGTTCCTTTTTTAAAGGCCTACTCTGAGTTGCTGATCCAAACCTGCCATCGCCGAGGGGCTTTCGCCATGGGTGGGATGGCGGCACAGATTCCCATCAAGGGAGATGAGGAGGCCAATCGACAGGCCTTGGAAAAAGTGCGGCTCGACAAAGAACGAGAAGCCAAGGCCGGACACGATGGCACCTGGGTGGCCCACCCAGGCTTGATCCCAATTGCCCTAGAAGCGTTTGAGCCATACATACAAAAGCGCAATCAACTCAAGGTGTTACGAGAAGATGTCAAAGTCACCGCTGAGGATTTGTTGCGCCCCTGTGAGGGCACCATCACCGAGGCCGGTGTGCGTGGCAATTTGAGTGTGGCCATGGGGTATATGGCGGCTTGGTATCGAGGGCAGGGGTGCGTGCCGCTCAACCATTTAATGGAAGATGCGGCCACCGCTGAGATCGCGCGTGCCCAAGTGTGGCAATGGATTCATCATCCAGGCACGGTGCTGGATGATGGTCGCACCTTGGATGGGGCCTTGGTGGCGATGTGGATGGCCGAAGAGGTGGCGACTTTGAAGGCCGCACTCGGCGATGAGGGCTTTGTAAGCCAGGGCTATGCGGCGGCGGTGGCGTTGATCGAGGAAGTCATATTCGATGAGAACTTTGTTGAGTTTCTGACCTTGCCGGGCTATGCGCGGCTGACACACAAAAACTAGGGGCATGATGAGGATGAATGACGTGAATTCAATTATCGAAATGGAAAAAGACTGGCTGGAAAATCCCCGGTGGAAAGGGGTTGAGCGGCCTTATGATGCGGCCGAGGTCGCCCGTCTGCGAGGCAGCCTGACCATCGAATACACGCTCGCTCGCCGCGGCGCCGAACGGCTGTGGGCCATGATGCATGAAATGGATTATGTCAATGCGCTCGGTGCCCTCACCGGCAACCAAGCCATGCAGCAGGTTCGAGCGGGCCTGAATGCCATTTATTTGTCTGGTTGGCAGGTGGCAGCCGATGCCAACCTGTCGGGCCAAATGTACCCCGATCAGTCTTTGTACCCAGCCGATTCAGTGCCTGCGGTGGTCAGGCGCATCAACAATGCGCTGATGCGCCAAGACCAAATTCAGTCGTCTGAAGGGTCTGGTTCCATCGATTGGTTTGCCCCGATCGTGGCCGATGCTGAAGCCGGCTTTGGAGGCGTGCTCAACGCCCACGAGTTAATGAAGGACATGATCGCAGCCGGGGCGGCGGGCGTGCACTTTGAAGACCAGCTCGCCTCGGCCAAGAAGTGCGGGCACATGGGGGGCAAAGTGCTGGTGCCCACGCAAGAGGCCACACAAAAGCTGATTGGTGCGCGGCTGGCCGCCGATATCTGTGGGGTGCCAACCATCATTGTGGCCAGAACCGATGCCATGGCGGCTGATTTGTTGACCTCGGATGTGGATGAACGCGATCAGCCGTTTTTGACAGGGGAGCGGACAGTGGAGGGCTTCCATCGGGTCAAGCCAGGTCTTGAGCAGGCAATTTCTCGCGGCTTGGCCTACGCGCCCGTGGCTGATTTGATTTGGTGCGAGACCGCGACGCCTGACATGGCGCACGCCAAAACCTTCGCCGAAGCCATTCGATCGAAATATCCAGACAAAATGCTGGCCTACAACTGCTCGCCAAGCTTCAATTGGAAAAAGAACCTATCAGATGCCCAAATCGCCAAATTCCAAAACGAGTTGGGTGCGATGGGATACAAGTTCCAATTCATTACCTTGGCAGGGTTCCATGCATTGAATCACTCGATGTTCCAGTTGGCCTTAGGCTACAAGTCGCGCCAGATGAGTGCCTATGTGGAGCTTCAGGAAGCCGAGTTTGCGGCGGAGGCCCAAGGCTACACCGCCACACGCCACCAGCGTGAGGTGGGAACGGGCTACTTTGACCAGATCACCCAGGTGGTCAGTGCGGGCCAATCGTCTTTGAGCGCGCTGAGTGGTTCGACCGAGGAGGATCAGTTTAAATCGTGATCGTCACTTGAATTTACCCCAGTTGTGCCACAATCTTTGTTGAGAGATATTCAATAGGCCTGGTGGGGTAAGTGTGCAATGAGTATGGGTGATGATCGATCGATGGATGACTCAAAGGTCGATTCCAATGACGGGCTGGCATTAGAAGAAGCTGGCCCTGAGCTGAAGCGGCCTTCGCTCTATCGGGTGGTGATCTTGAACGATGACTACACGCCAATGGCCTTTGTGGTGGAAGTGCTCAAGCGCTTTTTTGGCATGTCGGAAGACCAAGCCACGGGGGTGATGTTGCACGTCCACACCCGGGGCCGAGGTGTGGCTGGTGTCTACAGCTATGAGATCGCTGAGACCAAGGTCGCCATGGTCAATGATTTTGCGCGCGAACACGAACATCCCTTACAGTCCACCTTAGAGCCAGCGGAGGGCTGATCCATGTTTTCTAAAGACTTAGAGATTTCCATTTCTCAGGCGTATCACAGCGCCAGAACGCGTCGGCATGAGTTTTTGACCATCGAACACCTCTTGCTGGCGCTGCTGGATAACCCATCTGCCAAAGAGGTGTTGCTGGCGCTGGAGGTTGATTTGACCGCACTGGGCTTTGAGCTCACGGCGTTGTTGGATGAGACCACACCCGTGCTGGCAGAAAATGACGAGCGGGACACGCAGCCCACGATTGGTTTTCAGCGGGTGTTGCAGCGTGCGCTTTATCATGTTCAATCGGCCGAACGCGCTGAGGTGCTGGGTGCCAATGTATTGGTGGCTATTTTTGCCGAGAAAGACTCGCATGCGGTGTTTGCGTTGGGCAAGCAAGACGTGCACCGGCTCGATGTGGTCAATTACATCTCGCACGGTGTTCGCCCAACAGACGATGCAGACTCAGCCAGCGCGCCCAATGAAGCCGAGGGGTCACAGGAGAAAGCGGCTGAGAAAAGTGCCTTAGAACAGTTTGCGGTGGATTTGAACGCGCGCGCCAGGGCCGACCGGATCGATCCGTTGATTGGCCGCGCCGATGAGATTGAGCGAACCGTTCAGATCCTGTGTCGGCGTCGCAAGAACAACCCGCTGTTTGTTGGGGACTCTGGGGTTGGTAAAACCGCTTTGGCCGAAGGTTTGGCGCTACGAATTGTCAACGGCGATGTGCCCGATATTTTAAAGGACGCCCAAATTTGGTCATTGGACTTGGGCGCGTTGTTGGCGGGCACCAAATATCGGGGTGATTTTGAAAAACGCCTGAAGGGTGTTTTGAAAGAAATTCAGGCCAAAGACAAAGCCATTTTGTTTATTGATGAGATCCACACGGTCATTGGCGCGGGTGCTGCTTCGGGTGGGGTGATGGATGCCTCCAATTTAATCAAACCCGCATTGGCCAATGGTGAGCTCCGCTGCATTGGTTCAACCACCTTTGACGAATACCGAAGCATTTTTGAAAAAGACCGCGCATTGGCGCGCCGTTTCCAAAAAGTGGATATTGATGAGCCAAGTATCGCCGAGACCATCGAGATTTTAAATGGTCTAAAACACCGCTTTGAGGAGCACCACGGCATTGCCTACAGTCATGCGGCGCTAACAGCCGCCGCCGAGCTCTCTGCCCGACACATCAATGACCGGAAGCTGCCGGACAAAGCGATTGATGTCATTGATGAGGCCGGTGCAAAAGAGCGCCTGAAACCAGTTGAAGAGCGGGCCAGCGAGCTCAGTGCTGAAGACATTGAGGCGGTGGTGGCGAAAATGGCGCGCATCCCCTCAAGACAGGTGACCCGATCGGATCGCGACGCACTCAAGACCTTGAGTCGCGACTTGGGCATGGTGGTGTTTGGTCAAGACGATGCCATTGAAACACTCAGCTCAGCCATTAAGATGGCACGCTCTGGGTTGGGCGATCGCGATCGACCCATTGGAAGTTTCTTGTTTGCAGGCCCCACCGGTGTGGGTAAAACCGAAGTGACCCGGCAACTGGCGCTCACGCTGGGGATTGAATTGATCCGTTTTGATATGTCGGAATACATGGAGGCACACACCGTGTCTCGGTTGGTGGGTGCGCCCCCCGGTTATGTTGGCTTTGATCGCGGGGGGCTTCTGACAGAAGCCGTGACGCAGCAACCCCATGCGGTGTTGTTGCTCGATGAGATCGAAAAGGCCCATCCAGACATCTACAATATTTTGTTGCAGATCATGGACCATGGCACGCTCACCGATGCCAACGGGCGCTCGGCGGATTTCAGGAATGTGATTTTGGTGATGACCACCAACGCAGGGGCGGCACAGGCCAATCGTCGGACCATTGGCTTCACGCAAGCAGACGCCAAGCCAGAGTCCATGGAAGCGATTCGGAGGCAATTCAGCCCAGAGTTTAGGAACCGCTTGGATGCGATTATTCAGTTTGCCTCATTGCCATTTGAGGTGGTGTTGAAGGTGGTCGATAAGTTCCTCATGGAGCTCGAGAACCAATTGGCCGATAAGGGCGTGAGCCTGGAAGTCACCGAGGCTGCGCGTCAGCAATTGGCCAAAATTGGCTTTGATGATGAGATGGGTGCACGCCCAATGAAGCGGGTGATCCAAGACCGTATCAAACGGCCACTGGCTGATGCTTTGTTGTTTGGTGAACTTGCCGACAATGGTGGTGTGGTGCGAGTGAGCTTTGATGAGTCCGGCACGGATTTGAGGGTGGAGATTGAGCCAGGGCCAGCGCCCATCAATGCATCAAACGATCAGCCCGGTCGCTCGACAAAGAAGACGGACAAAGTATCAGAGGATGCGGGCGAAAAAGGCAGCGCGGACTGACTCAGCCTGATTCAACATCGAGTCGGCCGTATGCTCGCTCGGATTGATTGATGTGCTGATGCGCATGGGAACAAGCGGGCGCCTTGGGGCACACCATGGGTGTGCTAGCGCACCAACCTACTTCATGCGGTAAGTGATTCGCCCCTTGGTGAGGTCGTAAGGCGTCATCTCAACTTTGACTCGGTCACCCGTTAAGATTCGGATGTAGTTTTTGCGCATCCGGCCTGAGATGTGTGCCGTGATGATGTGGCCGTTGTCCAGCTCAACTCGGAACATGGTGTTGGGCAGGGAATCGAGCACCTTGCCTTCCATTTCAATATGATCGTCTTTTGCCATGTAGGTCCTTTTGACGGAATTGTTAAAACCGCGTTATTGTGCCACAGATTGGCCCACCAAAGAGACCTAAGCCTGTTCTTTGCTCTTATGGCTGGCTCGAGTTGGGTGACGCAGATGGGGGCATTTGGGTTGCCGTGCGGAGCTGTTCGGGCCGGAAACCATCGGCCAGGCGGTAATAGAGGGTCTGTACCTGCAGTTGATTCGAGTAAACAGGGCGCGACTGTAAGGGCCCAACGCCAATCAAGGCCTCTTCAATCCAGGGTTCATCGATCAAAGAGTGCTTGTGGTGTACGAGTAACACCGGCTGCGCGGGCGATTGGGTTTCATCAAACCAATACCCCCACATCGACCCTGACATGCCAATCAAATTCTGTGCGGTGATCTTTTGTCTGAGTTGTTCGGAGCCATGGAAACTCATGGCGGCCGCCATGCCCCACTTATCGGTGGCCGCAACGATGGGGTACTGGCCAGTTTCTTCCTCTATGTCACTGGCAATCTCCTCGACCACTTGTGTGACAGACGACCAGCCCAAATAGCCCGCCCCAAGGTCTGTTTTTGGAAGCCCTGGCAAACCCAAGGTGAGGTAGTGCAACAAACCCCCATAGGCGATGATCAAAAGCAACAAAGACGGCGCCCAGCTTTTCATCAAGATACGGTGAAAGCGTCCAAGCAACTGTCCACCGGGCAGATGGTTGCCCATCAAAAACCACATCACCATAGGAATCAAAGCAATCCAAGCCGGTGGCGTCCAATGAAACTTGGTGACAGAGAACAGGCCATAAATCGCAAAAACGGCCAAGGGGACGAGGGTCATGATCAACATGAATCGCCGTTTTCTGGTGTCATGAGAGACCAATTTTCTGGCAGGACCAAACAGATAAAAAGCGGCTGCTGCGAAAATGGGAGAGAGCAGGGCGAAGGCATAGACAAACAAAAGATGCGTTGAAAAATCTGGGTTTTCCGCCAGCCTTCTGGTGAACTGAAAGCCAAAAGACGCCCAAGAATGTTCGGCATTCCAAACGATCACTGGAGCAAACAACACGAAAGCGATCGCCATGGCGCCATACAGCTCGGGTCGAAAGAAATAGCGGCGCGCTTGGGCATCGATGAGCATAAACACAAGCCCAGCCAAACCAATCAGTGCGATGGAGTATTTGGCCAGCAGACCAATACCCATCGCGAGCCCCAGGCCCCATAGAGCGTTGGATTGGTCATCAATCAGCAAGCGCTTGAGGTAATACAGGGCCGCTGCCCAAGCAACGATCATGGGCGCATCGGGCGTCATCACCAAGCCACTCAAGAAGAAAAAGGGCAGCGCCACCAACGCCAGCATGCTCAAAAGCCCGACCGTTCGTCCGCCCATGGTCTCGCCGTAGCGATAGAAGTAAAAGGCGCCGATCAAGACCAGGGGCACCAGCATGGCGCGCACACCCAGGATGTTGTCTCCAAATAGCGTGGTGCTCAGCCAGATGAGCCAAGCGGTCAATGGTGGGTGATCCAGATAGGCCCATGCCAGATGTTGGCCATAAACCCAGTAATACATCTCATCGGGAATCAACTCCAACTGACCCAGATACAACCACCGCAGTACGAACACATAAGCAAACAGACCCAGTGCTGCTAAGTGCCACCGAACACGGGTAATGACCCCAGATTCGGTGGTGGCAAAAACATAAAAAGCGCTGCCTAGGTAGTTGATTCCAGCGGTGGCAATGATGGCCGGTACGATGGCCAACATCGGGGATAAGTCGAACGTATTGGTGAGTGCAACCAAGACACCTCCGCGAATGAGCATGGCCAAAATGGCCACGATCAGAAAACGCAGATACCGTTTGAATGGCCCATCGCCCGTCTGGGCTTTGCCCTTGAAGCTCCAGCGATAATTGAGGGTGAAGTTGGACATGGTGGCCACGGCAAAGCTCAACATGTGTGCCAAAGCAAGGCCAGAGGAAAGCCCAACCAACAAGGCAAATAGGCTCAAGTCAATCACCATGCCCACAAGGCCCACACCAAAAAACTTACCGGCCGATGCGCCCGATACTCGACCACCACCCAGATTCATCAGGCGACGCAGATACGTCAGTTGTTGAGTCTGACTCAGCTTGGACTGCCCCGCTTGTCGGTCCTCAAACCGAATGGGGATTTCTTTAACCGCAATCTCATCCCCGCCTTGTACCAGCAACTCCAGAAGAATTTTGTAGCCGGCGACACCTTTTGGCATGGCCAGTAAACGCTCTCGGCCAGTGGCGAAAAAGCCAGCCATGGGGTCTTTGACTTCGGTAAAGGGCCATGCCAATAAAGTCGCTAGACGGGAGGTGAGGTGGCGTTGCCAAGGCCAGTTGATGGTGCTTGCGCCGGGGATGTGTCTCGAGCCAACCACCACATCGGCTGTCTTGGCGATCAATGGCGCAATTAACGCAGGTAGGGCACTCGGTGGGTGCGATCCATCGGCATCCATGACCACGACCCATTGGCCGGTGGCCGCCGTGACCCCATCGAGCACAGCGCCAGATAGATCCGCAGGCCCCTGGCGTTCAATAACTTTGATGGGGAGTCGGTCTGACCACGCACGAGCTTTCATCACCGTTTGGTCTCGTGATTGATCATCCACCACAATGACTTCATGGCCGAGATGGCAAAGGCTTTCTTGAGCCATTGCAGATGCAATGCCTTCCAATAGGCGATCGATGTTGTCGGCTTCGTTGAGCGTTGGAATGATGATGCTCAACTGGATCATGGCCTGGGCCTTCGCTCAATGGCAAGATAAAAACGCAGTGTAAAGCATTGGGATTCGCGTGGCCAAACAATGCCACACGAACAAAGGTCAATGTTGCTCGCTAGGCCAGTCCCCAGAGTCGATTAGAATAGGCTGATGTGCTGTGTCATGAGCGGGGATCAATTAAGACGATGTTAGAGGCTTTTGCGATCGGGTTGGCTTTTGTGTTTGGTCTGGCAGTGAGGACGATTGGTCTGCCGCCTCTGGTGGGGTTTTTGGCGGCGGGCTTCGCTCTGAACTACATCGGCCAGCGCTTTGATGTGTTGCCAGAGTTTACCGGTGAGGTATTGCACTACGTGGCGCACTGGGGGGTGCTGTTGCTGCTGTTTACGGTCGGGCTGAAGTTAAAACTTGGGCAAATCACGCAACGGCATGTGATCCAAGGTGGTTTGCTGCACTTTGTGCTCTCGGTGGCCATTTTTTCTTCGGGTCTTCGGATTTTTCTTGGCGTCGAGTGGCTCATTGCGATTTTAGTGGCCATTGCATTGGCTTTCTCTAGCACTGTGTTGGCGGCAAAAATACTCGAGAGTAAGCGGGAGATCACCGCTTTCCATGGCCGCTCAGCGATCGGGATCTTGATCATTCAAGACCTCTTGGCGCTGTTGGTGCTGAGCATTTGGGGCGGTCAAGACCCTTCCATCTGGGCGCTGGGTGTGTTGGCGCTTCCGCTGTTTCGGCCTGTGATCCACCGTCTGCTCGACGTGTCTGGTCACGATGAATTGCTGTTGCTAATGGGTATGTTGCTGGCTTTGGTGATTGGGGGCATGGGCTTTGCCGCATTGGGCTTGTCCTCGGAGCTGGGCGCTTTGGCCATGGGGATGCTGTTGGCCAACCATGAGCGCGCCAGTGAGGTGTCAGAAGCGCTATGGGGTTTGAAGGAATTATTTTTGGTTGGGTTTTTCTTGCAAATTGGCATGTCGGGCCTACCGACCGTAGATGATTGGGTCTTTGCTCTGGTGTTTGCGCTTGTTTTGCCCCTCAAGGGTCTTTTGTTCTATGCGATCTTGGCCTTGTACCACTTGCGTGCCAGAAACGCGTTTTTGGCCTCTCTGAGTTTGACCGCTTACAGCGAATTTGGTCTCATTGTGGCCTCAGGCGTGCCAATGCTCTCTGGTTATCTGGTGCCACTGGCATTGACTGTGGCGTTATCGTTTGCCATTGCCGCACCGCTCAATCGATTCGCCCATGGTTTGTTCGAACGCTCAGAGGGCATCTGGTGTCGTTTGCAAACAAGCCAAACACACCCCGATGAAATGCCACCGGATTTATCGGGCGCTAAGGTCTTGGTGTTTGGTATGGGACGCACGGGACGTGCCGCGTATGACGTGTTGATTGGCGGTGTGCCAGAAATTGTTGGTATCGATAGCGACCCTTATCGAGTTGCAGAGCATCAGTTGCAGGGGCGCGATGTGGTGCTGGCCGATGCCGAGGATGCGGATTTCTGGTCATCGGTTAAATTGGACTCGCTGGAAGCCACCATTTTGGCGATGGATGATATCGAGGCCAAGCTATTGGCCACCCGAAAACTCAGGCAGCGGGGCTTTTCAGGGCCCATCATCACCCACGTTCTCTATCAAGAGCAGGCCGATGTGATTCGAGCTGCGGGTGCTGATCGGACCTATTTGACGATGCAAGAGGCCGGCACCAGTTTGGCGAGTCATGCTGTGGACTGTTTGCGTGTCAAGGCAGGATGATGCTTGGGGCCAAAGAGTCGTCAGGGCTTGACATGGGGGGCATTCGAGCTACAATGGAGGGCTTAAGGTTGATCGGCCTTATTGCGGGAATAGCTCAGTTGGTAGAGCACAAC
>JAGYMV010000139.1 GCA_018400355.1 Wenzhouxiangella sp. | reverse complement strand
TTCTCATCCTCAGTGGTTCAATGGGTGCCGTATCGAATGCGGCGACACCGGTTGATTTCACGGAGTTGGTGGAAGACTCCATACCGGCTGTGGTCAATATTGAAACGCGCCGCTTCGGTGAGCGTCCCCAAGAGGCGACCCGGGACGGCAATATGCCCGATGGGGTGCCAGAAGACATGCCAGAATTCTTTCGCCGTTTCTTCGGCGATCCATTTGGCGGTGGTCGTCGGGGCGAGCCAGACCGTCGAGGGGGTGGCTCTGGGTTCATTATTGAATCCGATGGCTTGATTGTGACCAATCACCACGTCATTGATGAGGCCGACGAGATCATTGTTCGGCTGGCCGATCGACGTGAGTTTGAAGCCACATTGATCGGTTCTGACCCGCAAACCGATGTCGCCATCTTGCGCATCGATGCCGATGATCTGCCCACGCTGAGATTTGGTGACTCCGATGGCCTCAAACCAGGCGAGTGGGTCATTGCCATTGGATCCCCTTTTCAATTTGAACAATCGGTGACGGCAGGGATTGTCAGTGCCAAAGGCCGCTCCCAAGGTCAGCAGCAGTACGTGCCATTCATTCAGTCCGATGTGGCCATCAACCGGGGCAACTCAGGGGGTCCTTTGATTCGGACCGATGGCACGGTGGTGGGCATCAATTCTTGGATTTTGAGTTCAGGTGGCGGCAACATTGGTCTGTCTTTTTCTATCCCCACCGAAGTCGCCCAAAACTCGATTGACCAATTGCTTGAGTTTGGCCGCGTCTCCCGTGGCTACATGGGTGTGGGCATTGAAGTGGTCACGCGCGAGAAAGCCGATGCGCTTGGTTTGGAGCGTCCCGCTGGCGCTTTGGTCAACCGAGTCGAACCCGACGGCGCCGCCGCAGAGGCCGGCATTGAAGTCGGTGACGTGATCGTGTCGTTCAATGGTCGCGCTGTGGATGTGTTCTCCGAGTTACCACCTTTGGTCGGCATGGTGCCGCCGGGTGAGCGCGCTGAAGTCGAGATTTTCCGCTGGGGTGACCGTCAGACACTGGAGGTGGTGGTTCGTCAGTTAGACGAAACTGAGGTCTTGGCAGCTCGCAATGATGGCACTGAGATCGAGCCCAGTAACGCTTTGGGGCTGGTGGTTGAGCCGATCACCGATGAGGCCACTCGCCGTCAACTCGGCGATCCTGAGGGCGGTGTCGTCATCACTGGTGTTGAGAGTGATGCGGCCTATCGGCAAGGGGTCCGTCCTGGCTTGGTGGTCTTAATGATCAACAATCAAACGGTGGCGGACATGGATGACTTCAATGCCATTGTTGAGGGCCTAGAATCTGGCCGTCCCGTGGCTTTGCTGCTGCATCGACCCAATGGCACAACCACCTTTGTTGCCTATACGCCTGAGGTGGAGGAGTAGCTCACACAAAGCGCCTATAATATTGGCTGTAGTCAGGCCACCCGACCCCTGGGTTGGGTGGCTTTTCATTATAATCCTGCCACTTGGATGGGCCGCAAACTGCATGAGTAACACACAAAAGATCCGCAATTTTTCGATCATTGCCCATGTTGATCATGGCAAGTCCACCTTGGCGGATCGATTCATCCAAATGTGCGGGGGCTTAAGCGACCGAGAAATGGCAGAGCAAGTTCTCGACTCAATGGACATTGAGCGTGAGCGAGGCATCACCATCAAAGCACAAAGCGTCACGCTCAACTACACCGCCAGCGATGGCATCACCTACCAGCTGAACTTCATTGATACCCCAGGCCATGTGGATTTCTCATATGAGGTCTCTCGGTCTTTGGCTGCGTGCGAAGGGGCTTTATTGATTGTTGATGCCGCCCAGGGTGTTGAAGCGCAAAGTGTGGCCAATTGCTACACGGCCGTGGAACAGGGTCTTGAAGTGATTCCTGTGATCAATAAGATCGATCTGCCAGCGGCTGAACCCGAGCGGGTACGCCACCAGATCGAAGACATCATTGGCATCGATGCCAGCGACGCTTTGATGGTCAGCGCGAAAACAGGCTTAGGCGTGGATGCCGTACTCGAAGCGATTGTGCAGCGCATACCACCACCGAAAGACGCCTCCGATGAGCCGTTGCAGGCGTTGATCATTGACTCGTGGTTTGATAATTACTTAGGCGTTAATTCTTTGGTCCGGATCAAAAGTGGCACCCTAAAAAAGGGTGAAAAAATCCGCATCATGTCGACCGGAGAAGAGCATCCCGCCGACCAGATTGGGATCTTCACGCCCAAGCGGACAGCCAGCCAAACATTGGGTTGTGGTCAGGTGGGGTTTGTGGCCGCCGGAATCAAAGAGGTCAATGGCGCGCCCGTGGGCGATACCATCACCCGCGTGGCGCAACCGGCCACGTCACCGTTGCCGGGTTTTAAGAAGCTCCAGCCCCGAGTGTTTGCCGGTATCTTTCCAGTCGATTCATCGGCCTACCCCGATCTTCGCGAAGCGTTGGACAAACTCCAGCTCAATGACTCGGCGCTAAACTACGAACCAGAAACCTCTGTGGCGCTGGGGTTTGGGTTTCGCTGCGGGTTTTTGGGCATGCTCCATATGGAGATTGTGCAAGAACGATTGGAGCGTGAATACGATCTAGACCTCATCACCACCGCACCGACGGTGATCTATGAGTTGGAGCTCACCGATGGTGAGATCACTTATCTGGATAATCCCGCCAGCCTGCCAGCGGTGAACAAAGTCAAAGAGATTCGAGAGCCCATCATTCGAGCAAATATCTTGGTGCCACAAGACTATGTCGGTGCGGTGATCGGGTTGTGTGAGG
>JAGYMV010000138.1 GCA_018400355.1 Wenzhouxiangella sp. | reverse complement strand
GGATTGATATTAGAAAGGCTTTTTCAAAAAACCACCCCATCTAGGCCCAGTTCTTTGGCCAACGCCTCAGCACGGGCCAACCACACATGCTCGGCTGGCAATGGACCCAGACGCTCATAAGCGCGCCTCAGCGCCTTGATGTTTTCTTGTCTGCTGTCTGATCGACTGGGTGTTGGATTGGTTGATGGCGCTTGGGTCTCGTCTTGTGTCTCCTCTTGAGTCTCTTCTTGGGCCGCATCCAGCGCCCGTTCCACGCGCAGCCATTCAGCGCGTTGGTTGGCCAAGTCAAGGCGTGTGTCTTTGAACACCCACATCTCACCAAAGCCCCAAACGGTGAACCCCCATAGCCCGAGCACCGCGATCTGAATCGGCCAAGAGGCAGCCCCCAAGCCGGCCGGTGTGGTGGTTTTGAGTTCTTGGAAGATGGATCGACTCATGGCGTTTCAATCCTCACCCATTGCTCAATTGAAAAGGTCTCAAGGCCTGGATGCTGGGTTGGGGCGCTGGGGTCTGCCACCGAACCATCAACCACGTCTTTGGGGTGACGATTTTGATCGCGCGCCTGATCCCGCCCAAAGCGCTCGGCCAAGGCCGCTTGGTAACGGAGGCCATCGGCCTCCAACACCACCTCGCCTGAGAGGGCCACCTGCCAATGTCCAGACCCAGATGAGGGGTCGTCCATCCCCTCTCCCTCAAAGACCGCCCACACGGGAGATACATTGAGATGGTCGATCCAAACCCCGGGCGGTCTGATGGCCATCAAATCAACCAGCCAATCACTCACCGGCTCGCTGGCTTGGTCTAACGCATCCAGTGTTTGCCTGGCCACTTTGATCTCATCGTCTGTGACCCAAGCCTGCTCTTGTTTGGTATTTGAAAGGTGCAGCGCTGCCTCATGCCTCAGCAATTGCGCTTGTTGCTTGGCCAGTTGCACGCCCTGTTGCTCGGCGGTTGCTTGCAGATGAGAAAACACCCAAAGCTGGACGAAGCCAATCAGCACACCCACAACCACCACCCAGCCGTAAAACCGGTGTTGGCGATATCGGTCGCGCTGAGCCCGCCAGGGTAAGAGGTTAAAGTGCATAGACTCGGGTCCGTTCCAGTGGCGTGGCCAGCAGGCCTTGCACCACCGCCTGTTGGCTGGCGCTTGGCTCATGCCCATTGACAGGCGGCATCAACACCCACTCAAGACCCAGTGTTTGGGCCACTTGATGGGCCACCTGGGCCGCCTCATCTTTTGGGTCATGGCTGCACCACAAGGCATCCAAGCCATGGCTCGCCTGACTCGCGGCCAAGCGTTGGGTGAGGTGGTCCACCCGCTCAGCCAACGACAAACGCTGATGGCTAAACTGCCCCATCTCATGGATACCCGAGAAAGAGATCACCCACCATTGGGTGGTGCCGAGGTGGTCATCCAGCAGCCCATGCACGCCCTCATTGGATACCTGTTGTTGCCAATACCCCAGCAATGCGCGCGGCCTGCCATCCATGCAGGCTAGGCGCAAATGGCTGGCGGCGAACAAGGCCTGATAAGAAGCCACCTTGGCTTGAGAGGCACCCAAAAGACACCCGCGTTCGTTGTTGGCAGTGGCATGGGTGTCTGTCCGTCCAGGCATCAGATCGGATGCGGGCAGAACATCAAAGACCTGATCGGCTGGCGACAACGTCCCTTGTTCGATCAAGGCCTGATCGGCCATGGCTTGGTTGATCAAGTGGTTGAGCGTGCGCGTTGAACCATCAATTGGGGTGTCCATGTCGAGCGTTAACCAATGGTGGCTGAGGTCTTTGGTCGGCAACGCCACGACCACCAACGGTTGGCTGACGTCAATGGCCCCCACCCAACGCTCTAGGCAGTCCGCCCACGCCCGCTCGTCTTGCCATTGACCCTCAATCATCAACCCCTCGGGGATGGCCTGCGTTTGGACCTCAGGGGCGTGGCCAAGCTTGGGCAGCCACCCCAACACCGCGTGGCGGTCGTCCCAGTCCAAGGCCACCACCGAACCTGTGGCTTTGATCTGTTCGGTCACGCGCTGCTGAGCCAACAACCGCGACAACAGGCGTTGGCGCCACCGGCGTGGCTGGAGCTTGGCTGCGTTTGTGGTCGGGGTGTTGGGCATCGCATTGGTATGCTGACACCCAAGTCCTTATACTGTGGATGATGTTGGCACTTTTTAACAGTTTCAGCGTCCAACCCATGAACCTGAACGCAGCCAAGACATCACCCGGACCATAACGCGAACCATAAGCCAGTACAGACGCATGCCCAAATCGATCGGATGGAAACACCGCCTATTTCGCTTGGCTCTCTACGGGGCAGGCGCCGGCGTGCTGGCGGCCATTGTGTTGGTGGCGGTGATTTGGCCCACACTTCCCTCTGTTGATTCTCTTAAAGATGTGCGCTTGCAAGTGCCTTTGCGGATTTACTCGCAAGACGATCGCTTGATCACCGAGATTGGTGAGCAACGCCGCTTGCCGATGGCGATCGATGAAATGCCCGAGCGATTAAAACTGGCGTTTTTGGCGGCAGAGGATGACCGGTTCTACAGCCACCCGGGTGTGGATTGGCGTGGCACGTTTCGGGCGGTGTGGTTGTATGCCATTTCGCTGGGACAAGGCCGGGTGCCGGGCGGGTCCACCATCACCCAACAGGTGGCCAGGCGGTTTTTCTTATCCACCGAATACTCCATCACCCGAAAACTGCGGGAGATTTTGTTGGCGTGGAAGATTGAGCAAGCGCTGTCCAAAGACGAGATCTTTGAGCTTTACTTGAATAAGGAATTTTTGGGGCACCGGTCTTATGGCGTGGGTGCT
>JAGYMV010000137.1 GCA_018400355.1 Wenzhouxiangella sp. | reverse complement strand
GCAACACCGCAGAGTTTGGGTGTCGGCCGGTGCTGATTTGGTCAAAAGCCACCAACACACCCGCTGTCAACAGCGGCGTGATCATGGCCAGCATCAATTGACCAATAAAGGGAATGATCGCGATCATAGACAACAGCAACCACAGCGCGCCCACGCCGACCAATGAGCCAGACCCTTGGCGGATCAAGACCACAGATTTAATGAGCCAAGAAAAGCCTGCGGCAGCACCCACTCTTTGAATTCTTTGCTCAGGTCTCATCGTGCTTTCACCGAAGCCGATTCGTGCAAGGCGTTGGCCGACCAGGCGGGCGCATCACCTAGGGCTTGGGGGATTTGTTCGGGTGTATCCACGCTTTGCCACATCGCCAAGTGCGCTGGACTCATGAAGTGTTCTTTGACGCTGTGTTCTAAAAAAGACAGCAGTTCGTCGTAGTAGCCACCGGTGTTAATCAAAATAATGGGTCCAAGAAATTGGCCCAAGCGCTTCAAGGTCATGGCTTCAAACAACTCTTCAAAGGTCCCGCAGCCACCGGGGAGCGCAATCACCGCATCGCTGCCTTCGAGCATGCGTTCTTTTCGTGTACGCATATCAGAAACGACTTCCAAAGAAGTCAGCCCGGGATGGCCTTGTTCAATATCGAGCAAGAAGTCGGGGATCACGCCGTGGACTTCACCACCTGCTTTGAGTGCGCCTTCGGCCATCGCACCCATCAAACCGTGACCGCCACCACCAAAGATGATGCTGTGTCCTGCTTTGGCCAAAATCTCACCCAATCGCGAGGCCGCACTGATATAGTCTGGATGGAGTGCTTGAGAGGATGCGGCGTAGACAGTGACACGATCAATTGACATGGATGGACAACTCGCTTTTTTAACTTTGATTCCCAAAGCCCATTGTAATCTGACCCGCACCACATTGTGGCCCTCGATTCGGGGGCGACGTCGTGTGCGTTTGGTCGGCTTGGCGGCACTGGTGCTGTTGTTGGTGGGCTGTGGGGAACCCCCACCACCGCCAGGCGAATTGGCGTTTGGGCAAGAGCCTTACCTTCGATACTGCGCCTCGTGCCATGGCAACCAAGGCTTGGGCAAGCCACCCACTTTCCCACCGATGGCGAACTCCGAATGGCTTGAGTTGGGTAACGATGCCTTGGGCTTGATTGTCCTTTATGGTTTGCGCGGAGAAATTGAGGTGGCTGGGCAGAGGTATCGAGGTTATATGCCACCCATGCAACACATTTCTGATGAAGACATCGCCGCACTACTGACCTACATCAATGCCACTTGGGGCAGCGGTGAGACCATGAGTGCCGATGATGTTTTGAGACTCCGCGGGGCCTTTGATGGTCCTCGGTCGCCACTCAATGGTTACGATGGCCTGATGGAGGCCTTGGACACCATCCAATGAGCTGGCACCCCACGACACAACCGCCGGCGGCCCTGGTCATTATCGGCCTCACGGTGCTTGCCTTTTTCATCCAAAACGCAGCGTTTGTGGACATCCTTCGGGTGTTTGCCTTGTGGCCGATCGCCACTCCAGAGGCCATGTCCTTCGGGAATGGGGCCTTGGCCACAGGCTTTAAGCCGTGGCAATTGATCAGTTATGGGTTTTTACACGGTGGCTGGGGCCATTTGTTTTTTAATATGTTCGCGTTTTACATGTTTGGTCTGCCCATCGAGCGTGCTTGGGGCACTCGCCGGTTTGTGATTTTCTATGTGATCTGCTTGATTGGCGCGGGTTTGGTGCAGCTTTTTGTGGCCGGTTTGAGTGGCGAGGTCTATCCCACCATCGGTGCCTCGGGCGCGGTGTTTGGGATTTTGCTGGCGTTTGGCATGATGTACCCCAACACGCGATTAATGCTGTTGTTCCCACCCATTCCCATCAAGGCCAAATGGTTTGTGTTGGGCTATGGTGTGTTGACGCTGGTCTTTGGCATCACCGGCACCATGCCGGGTGTGGCGCATTTTGCGCACCTAGGCGGCATGATTTTTGGGTTGGGGCTGATTTTGTATTGGGGCCGGCAAGACCAGCAGAGGAAGGCGGGCGGCTGGCGCTGATCGCACCAAAAAAGGGGTGTTGAGAGAGCCTCAGCGCTTAATCGGCTGAGGCTTTTTTCTCGGCGGTCTTTTTCTTCGCCGCTTTCTTCTTCGTGGTCTTTTTCTTCGCGGCTTTTTTCTTGGTTGCTTTCTTTTTGGTGGTTTTTTTCTTCGCCACTTTCTTCTTGGCTGCGGTTTTTTTGCCGGCTTTCTTCCGCCCGAACTTACCGCGCGAGCCTTTGGGTGGCGCTTCGGCGATGAGTTTTTGGCAGGTCTCTAAGTCCAACGAGTCTGGCTCAACGTCTTTGGGCACCTTGGCATTGACGTTGCCATCGGTGATGAACGGACCATAGCGGCCTTTCAAGATCTCAATGCCGTGCTCGGGGAAGCTTTTGATCACCCGTTCTTTGAGCATTTGCTTGTGTCCAGCAATCAACTCCATGGCCTGCTCATAGGTCACATCCAATGGATCGACGTCTTTGAGTGAGACAAAGTTCTTTTGCCCATAACGGACATAAGGACCAAAGCGGCCCACGTTGGCTTGGATGGGTTCGCCTTCGGGTGTCTGGCCAAGATCGCGCGGCAGCTTGAAGAGCTCTAAGGCCTCTTCGAGCGTGATGTGGTCCATTTTCTGACCCGGACGAAGACCGGCAAATAAAGGCTTGTCCTCATCCTCTGCCTGACCGATCTGAGCAAACGGACCATAGCGCCCCACCCGAACAATCACAGGCTTGCCGGATTTGGGGTCGGTGCCGAGCTCTCTGGCCAATTGGGCTTCTTG
>JAGYMV010000136.1 GCA_018400355.1 Wenzhouxiangella sp. | reverse complement strand
TGGGGTGTTGAACAACGAGTAGGCCACTTGGCAGGCGACCATGTTGGTCTCATCGGAGTTTGTCAGCGCGATCAACAAATCGGCATCTTCAATCCCCGCCCGAATCAAGGTTTGTGGGTGGGCGGCGTGCCCTTGCACGGTTCGGATGTCGAGTTTTTCTTGGAGTTGTCGTAGGCGGTCGCCATCGGTATCGACAATGGTGATGTCATTGTCCTCACGAGACAGACTATGCGCCATTCCCGTTCCGACCTGACCTGCACCCAGAATAATGATTTGCATTGTTTATACCTGCTTGGGGTCAATCCCCAGTTGGCGAAGCTTGCGGTAAAGATGGGTTCGCTCCATTTCAATGGCCTCGGCCAATTTACCGACACTGCCATCCACCGCGCGCAACCGCGCCATCAAATAATCGCGCTCAAAGGCTTCTCGGGCTTCTCGCAATGGCAGTCTAAACCAATCGGGCACATCGCCACTGAGTGGGTGATGTTCCACTGGCCCCGCGCTGGCCAAGGCGCGGTCCACCTCAGCCACACTGACCTCGCCCTCACCACCCATCATGAGCAAACGTTGAATGAGGTTTCTCAACTCGCGCAAATTGCCTGGCCAGTCGTGCTGGCGCAGTTTGTTTTGCGCCGCCACCGAAAAAGGTCTGTACGTCAGGCCATCGCGCGCTGGAAAATACTCAGCATAAAAACGCACCAAGTCGGGCAAGTCATCGCGCCGCTCTCTTAAGGGGGGCACTTCCACTTGCAACACACCGAGCTGGTAATACAAAGCCTCATCAAACCGCCCAGCGCGGACTTTCGCGCGCAGTGATTCAGAAGTACTCACCATCAAGCGCACATCGCCACCGTGGTCGCTTGTGCCAGCCGTCTCTAACCAGCGAGCCAGTTGTGTTTGCAAATTCGGGTGGAGTTTGGCGATGTCTTCAATCAACAAACTCCCGCCTTGTGCTTCGGCCAAAACGCCCACTTGGGGATTTTGCACATCCAACACGGGTCCTTGGGCCTCGTCTTCGCTGACCAAGGTGTCTGCAGCCACCGCCACAAAAGGGCCTTGCTGGCGTTTTGAATGGGCGTGGATCCAGCGAGCAATCTGATATTTACCCACCCCAGGCTCTCCCATGATCAAGACTGGGGCATCGTGTTCGACGACCTTGTCCAGACTTTGGCGCAAGGCCTGCACCGCCGCTGACCGACCCAAGGGTTCCATGGTGCTGATGTTGGTCTGGCGGGCTTCTGCACTCTCACGCTGGCCCTCGGCCTGGCTCAGTGCTTTTTCAACCGTCATCAACAGCTTGGCCATCGATACAGGCTTTTCAATAAAATCCACCGCACCGATGCGCGTGGCCTCGACGGCGGCCTCAACAGAGCCATGGCCTGAGATCATCACCACCGGTACATTTAAAGTGCCCGCCTCTGCCCACTCACGCAGCAATGAAATGCCATCGTCTCCGGGCATCCAGACATCGAGAAGAATCAAATCGGGGTGGTGTTGGTTGCGCTTTTCTCGGGCTTCGAGTGCGTCGGCGGCTTGCACCACCTCATAGCCTTCGTCGCTCAAAATCTCTCCGATCAATGAGCGAATATCGGGGGCATCGTCTACCACCATGATGCGTGTGTTGGCCATCGTCTTATTGTCGCATGTTCAGCCGGTTAGCAAAGTCCACAGGATACCGCCAAGTGCCTGGCTGTGTCAGGTCGGCTGGGGCAGCCAAATACGCACCACCGCCCCGCCCAAGGACCCTGTCTGGTCATTGGCCAGCTCAATTTCGCCCCCGTGTTCTTCAACAATGCGCTTCACAATGGCCAAACCCAGCCCAGTGCCACCGGGTTTGGTGGTGACATAAGGCTCAAACGCCCGCGCCAAGACCTCATCTGAAAAGCCAGGGCCATTGTCTGAGATCTGCCAACACACGCTGCCACCCAAACGATCCGATGAGCTCAGATCAATCCGGATGGTCGGGTGGCCAGTCGGGTGGGCTTCTTGGGCATTGCGAACCAGATTGAGAAGCACCTGTGAGAGCCTGGCCGCATCCGCCACAATGGGCTGTGTTGATAAAGAAGGATCCAAGTCCACATCAAATGCAATGGCTTGGTCGCCACTGGCATACAAATCCACGACCTCGAAGATCGCATCTTTGATCCGCATGGGCTCCATGCGGGGTGGTTTGGGCTTGGCATAGTCACCAAAGGCATCGACCAAGCGCCTCAACGCCTCGACTTGGGAACCGATGGTTGACGTGGCTCGCTCCAACAGTGCGGCTTGTTCGCCTGAGAGCTCCCCGCTGAGCTTGTAGTGCAAACGTTCGGCGGCCAACTGGATGGGGGTTAAGGGGTTTTTGACCTCATGGGCCAGTCGTCTGGCCACCTCCGCCCACGCCGCTTCTCGTTGGGCTTGGTCGAGCACGGTGACATCATCAAACACCACCACATGGCCACCGGTCTCACCGGGCAGGTCTGAACCGCGACACACCAACACCAAAGGCTTGGCTTGTGGCTGATTCAGATTCGCGTGCTCATTGATTTGGATCTCTTGACGCCATTCACCCGATGGTGCCTGCAAACGGCCCGCGACCAAATCCAACAAAGGCGCCAAGTGTGGGTGATCTGTGGTGAGCTCGAGCAAAGACCGGCCTTCATCTTGGTCTCGATCCAGCCCTAAGATATCGGCCGCCGACTCTGTAAAAAAAATAATATACGTTATCTAGGTGTGGCGAATTCTAGATTTGAAGGACGGATTGATGTTTATGATAAAAAGTATTCTTGTTCAAAATATAGAAAACATTATGTCTAAAACAATAAAAATTGCAATTAC
>JAGYMV010000135.1 GCA_018400355.1 Wenzhouxiangella sp. | reverse complement strand
AAGCCCTCCACCCGCCGAGTGGGCACGTTGGCTTGATCAGCAGGCGCGGCCACCAGGGTCTCTGGTTTGGGTGTAGCGCGAGCCGGTGTGGGCGTCGGCCGTGCTTGGCTGGGCGGCACTTGACTCAATGGACGGGTTTCATTGATGCGCGCAGATTGGTCTGATCTGGAATCGCGCGTGTCTGCCACGCGTCGACCCACCGGTGCTCTGAGGCGCAGTTGGTCGCCCAAACGAATCACATAGGGTGAGTCGATGCCATTCCAGGCTGCGACGTCTTGCCAGTCGAGCCCGTAACGAAAAGCGATGGAGTATAAAGAATCGCCCGAGCGAACGGTATACGTGGCTGGCGCGATGGCCGTGGCTGTGCCCAAGCCAGACCGATGGACCACGGGGGCTGGCGTGGTGCTCGCACAACCGGTCAGCCACAACAAAGCCACCACCATGGCCAGCCCCACCACGGCCCATCCAATCCGATCCACCCACGCTCGCAAGTGCTCGGCAGCGCGCTCGCCACCGGCGTAGATGATGCCCGCCACCATGTAAAAGCGGGAGGCACGCCCGATCACTGCACCCACCACAAAGCCCAACCATGGCATACCCAATGCACCAGCAGCCACGGTGATCAACTTAAAAGGAATGGGCGAAAAGCCGGCGAGTATCACAAACCAGATCCCATAGGTGGTGAACGCTTCGACGGCATGCTCATAAGCACTGACGTAGCCGGCACGCTCGATCACGGGCATGATCAGCTCCAGCGCCCAGTATCCTAGAAGATAACCAATCACGCCCCCAACAACCGAGGCCAGTGTGGTCATGCCAGCCAGCCACCAAGCCCGGGCCCGATTGGCCAACACCATGGGCGCCAACATCACATCGGGTGGGATGGGAAAGAAAATGGATTCGGCCATGCTCATGCCAATGAGGTAACGCTCCGCATGCCGGTGCTTAGACCAACTCAAAACGCGGTCATAAATTGGCGTAAAGATGGCGACCAACTAGGCCACTCCCTCAAGCAGTGGCACAAAACTCACCTGCCCCAACTCCGAACGTTCCAGTCTTCCTTGCACCCGTTCCACCCGAATCAAACGTTGGTGGTCATTGACTTGTTCGGGCGCCACCAGCACCCCACCCTCGGCCAGCTGATCGTAGAGTGCCTGCGGCACTTGGCCACCGGCTGTCACCACGATGGCATCGAAGGGCGCCTGAGAAGGCCAGCCACCCAAACCATCTTGATGACGTGCCCAAATGTTGTGCAAGCCCAATCGATGGAAGCGTTGCTTGGCCAATCGCGAGAGCTCAGCAATGCGCTCGGTGGTAAAGACTTGCTTGGCCAACTGGGCCAAGACGGCGGCTTGGTATCCAGAGCCCGTTCCAATTTCAAGGACTTTTTGGGGCAATGTTTCACCACAGACCGCAGCGGTCATCAACGCCACAATGTGGGGCTGTGAAATGGTTTGGCCCCGACCAATGGGCAAGGCGGAATCTTCATAGGCGCGCGATGAAAGCGCCTCATCCACAAACTGATGCCGTGGCGTCGACGCCATGGCTTGCAACACCCGCTCATCAACAATGCCCGCTTCGCGAAGACGCTCGATCAAACGGGCCCTGGTTGTGTTTGAGGTCATCCCAACACCAGTGGCTTTTGGATGAGCAACGCCGTGCATCAATAAGCCTCAGAGATTGCCTTGGTTTAAGCGCTCAATCCATTGGCTGACTTGATCCAGCGCTTGGTAGCGGGTTAAGTCAACGTGGATTGGCGTCACCGAAACATAGCCCTGACGAATGGCATTGAAATCTGTTCCAGGGCCATTGTCTTCTTCGCCTCCGGGTGGTCCCACCCAGAAAAATTGCCGCCCTCTGGGGTCCTTGGCCGGAATCACGTCCTCGGACCGATGCCGGTGACCCAATCGGGTGGTTTCAAAACCCTGGATCTCATCCCAAGGCAAATCCGGCACATTGATGTTCAAGATCGTATCGGCGGGCAGTGGCTCGTGCAGCAACTGGCGCATCAACATCGAGGCAGCACGTGCCGCGGTTTCGTAATGGCTCGGGCCCTCGGGGCCGTAGACCAATGAGACCGCGATGGCTGGAAGCCCGAGGAAGCGACCTTCCATGGCGGCAGCGACTGTACCTGAATACAAGACGTCATCGCCCAAATTGGCACCGGCGTTGATGCCCGAGATCACCATATCGGGCTCATCGGACAACAAACCCGTGATCGCGACGTGGACACAATCGGTGGGGGTGCCAAAGACTTTATAGCGCCCATCGTCCAGTGACTCCACCCGAATTGGCTGATCGAGGGTGAGTGAATTACTGGCCCCAGAGCGGTCCCTATCGGGCGCCACCACCGTGACTTGATCGCAGTGACGCGCGATCTCTTCAGAAAGCAAGCGAATGCCCCGAGCGTAAAGTCCATCGTCGTTCGAAATCAGAATATGCATGTTGTCATTGCCTTGCCAAAACAGACACTATAATGGAAACCGAAGCCTCAATCACCAACCAAGGGCGAGATTTCATGTCGATCGACGAAGATGATGTGGCACTGTTTAGGTCGGCGGTGGGTCCGGTTCACAAAAAGATCTCCCACGAGCGCGATCGCTCTCGACCCAAGGCGCCCCTGCCTAAGCCCAAACAACGCACACTCGATGAGCTTGCAGTCATTGATGAGCTGGCCAGCGGCCGCTTTGATTTCAATGATGTGGAGACCGGTGAAGAAATCAGCTACCTGAGCGAAGGGCTGAGCCAGCGGGTTCTCAAACGCCTTCGACGGGGGCACTGGCGAGCGCAAGAGGAGCTGGACTTACACGAGATGACGGTGAAGGTCGCGACCAACGCAC
>JAGYMV010000134.1 GCA_018400355.1 Wenzhouxiangella sp. | reverse complement strand
CGCTGCCATAAGCCCGCTACAATAGGGCCATGAGTCAACACACCAAGACCGATGTCTCCGACCCCGCCACCGAGGGTTTGGCGGTCTATCAAGTGGGCGGGTCGGTGCGCGATGAACTGCTGGGCTTGCCGGTCTCAGATCGGGACTACGTGGTGGTGGGCGCCGATCCGGAGACGATGAAAGCCCGGGGCTTTCGCTCGGTGGGACAAGATTTTCCGGTGTTTCTCCATCCCAAGACCCACGAAGAATACGCCCTGGCTCGAACCGAGCGCAAAAAAGGCCATGGTTACCGCGGCTTTGAGTTTGAGACGGGCCGGGCGGTGACCTTAGAGCAAGACTTGGCGCGGCGGGATTTAACCATCAACGCCATGGCCATTGACGCCGATGGGCAATTGATTGACCCCTACAACGGTCGACTGGATTTGGCCCAAGGGATCTTGCGGCATGTCTCAGACGCATTCCGCGAAGACCCTGTGCGGGTGCTTCGGCTGGCCCGCTTCGCCACACGCTTCGATCAATTTTCGGTGGCCGATTCGACCGTGGCTTTGTGTCAAGAGATGCAAGCCAGTGGTGAGTTGTCTTATTTGGTGCCTGAAAGGGTGTGGCAGGAAATGGCCAAAGCGCTGATGCACCAACAGCCCTCCCGCTTTGTCTCTGTTCTTTTTGACATCGGCGCCTTGCAAGCCATTTGGCCAGAGCTCCACGCGGCGACCCAAACCCCCGCGTTTGATCAAGCATTGCGTGCATTGGACTTGGCCGGTCATGATCCCCAGGCCAGTTTGGCTGTTCGTTTTGCGCTGTTGTGTCTGGCCCTTCCTGCGGCGTCGATTGCGTCATCGTGTGATCATTTTCGTGTGCCCAATGAGCCACGCTACTGGGCGGGGTGGGCGAGTCAGCATTTGGTGGCCTTGCCCGGCGTGGCAGGCCGAACGCCAAAGCAGGTGTTGGCTTTGATTCAGTCATTTGATGGTTTGCGCCAGCCCCAGCGGTTGTCTCGGGTGCATGCGCTGGCCCGGGCTTATTTCGGGACCGCCCCAGATGGCGCATCTCAGGCATTGCAGGTCATCGAGCAAGACATTGATCTTGTGGCCTGCTCGCTACAAGCCATCCAATCCATTGATCCCACACCCTGGGTGGCGCAGGGCTTATCCGGCCAAGAGATGGCCCAAGCCATGGAAACAGCGCGTGTGGCGTGCATTGCACGCTGCCAATCTCAAGGTCAATCCTGACCTGTTGAATGGTGTTGGGTCATTGGGCTGAACCTCAGCGGGTTGCCTTTGTCTCATTATTGACTGTGATGGTGGTATCTTAAGCCACCGTATTTAGGGAGAGATTCGTGTGCCGTTGACTCGATTGGGATTATCTAACCCTGTGGCTGTGGCCGTGGGCTGTTTGTTGTTGGTGATTTTCGGGCTTCTCAGCCTGAATCGTCTGCCCATTCAGTTGACACCCAATATCGATCGCCCACAGATTTCCATCTCCACCGGCTGGCGCGCCGCGTCACCTTCTGAAGTCGAATCCGAGATCGTTGAGCCACAAGAGAATCAACTTCGCGATGTGCCCGGTTTGATTCGCATGACCGCCACCGCCAGCCAAGGCCGTGGCTCGATCAACCTTGAATTCGATGTGGGCGCCGATCTCAATCGCGCATTGATTGAGGTCATCAACCGACTCAACCAAGTGCCACGGTATCCGGCTGATGCCAGCGAACCGACCGTGCGCGTGGGCTCGGACCAATTCGGTGACACCGTGGCCTGGTTTGCCATCCGCCCGCTACCCGATAACAACCGGCCGATCATTGAATACCAAGATTTCGTGGATGAAATCATCCGCGAGCGCCTTGAAAGAATTGAGGGCGTGTCTTCAGCCAACCCCCGAGGTGGCCGTCCTTTTGAGGTCCGCATCACTTTCGATCCCTACCAAGCCGCGGCCATTGGCATTGATTTGACCCGCATTGGACAACGCTTGGGACAAAACGCCGATGTCTCCGGTGGCTTCCAAGAAGTGGGTCGGCGTCAATACACGCTTCGCTTTGCTGGGCAATATGAGATTGCTGATCTTGAAAATCTGGTGTTGGAGTGGCGCGAGGGCCGGCCTGTGTTTTTGGGTGATGTGGCCACCATCGAGCGGACCATGCGCGATAGCTCGGGGGTCATGACTCAAAATGGTGGCCCGTCGATCGCGATGAACGTCATCGCCGAGCCCGGGGTCAATGTCTTGGATGTGATGGCCGACATCCAAGCAACCGTGGCCGAGCTTGAGCGGAGCCATTTGACGCCAGCGGGTTTGTCCATCACGCAAGTCTCTGATGACACCATTTATATCCGTCAATCGATTTGGATGGTGGCCACCAACCTCATCGTTGGCATGAGTCTCGCTGTCTTGGTCTTGTGGTGGTTTTTTAGACGCTTACGAGCCACGCTGATGGTGGCTTTGGCCATTCCTTTGTGTTTGTGCTTTTCGTTTTTGGTGCTGGATGGCGTGGGCCGAACGCTCAATGTCATCTCGCTGGCGGGGTTGGCGTTTGCCACCGGGATGGTTTTGGATGCAGCCATTGTGGTGCTAGAAAATATCGTGCGTCAGCGCGAAATGGGTCGCGCCCCAATGGAGGCATCGGACCGTGGCACCTCGCAGGTGTGGGGTGCTTTGTTTGCATCCACCGCCACCACCGTGGCCATTTTCTTGCCCGTGATTTTTTTACAAGATGAGGCAGGGCAATTATTTGCGGATCTGGCTGTGGTGATTTCAGGGGCAATCATTTGTTCATTGCTCGTGGCGATCATTGTGTTGCCCACCGCCAGTTACCGGTTGCTGGGCGAAGAAAGCCTCACCGATCGACACAGTGCGTGGTGGCAAGCC
>JAGYMV010000133.1 GCA_018400355.1 Wenzhouxiangella sp. | reverse complement strand
CTCCCAAAAGTAAAAAACCGCCCCATGGGCGGTTTTTTTTGGCCTAAAAGTGCGTGATTTGCCCCCTGAAAGACTTGAAATCAGTCGGTCCAGCCCCCACCACTGGTAGGTCTCTATTGATAACCCATGCAAACCAACGGATTGGCCCATGACTGAACACGCCACAAAGCAAAGCACCCATCGTTTCGACGCTGAAGTCAATCAGCTCTTGAAGCTGATGATCAATGCGCTCTATTCCAACAGAGAAATCTTTCTCAGGGAGCTCATTTCCAATGCCTCAGATGCCTCCGACAAATTGCGCTTTGAGGCATTGACCGATGAGTCATTGAAGGGTTTGGATAATGAGCTTGCTATTGACATCTCGTTCGATCCTGAAGCCCATACCCTCACCATCACCGACCATGGGATTGGCATGAGCGAAGCCGAGGTGATTGAGAACCTAGGCACCATCGCCAAATCAGGCACCCGTCAGTTTCTAGATTCTTTGTCAGGCGATGCCAAACAAGACGCCAATTTAATTGGCCAGTTTGGGGTGGGCTTTTATTCGGCCTTTATTGTGGCCGATGAGGTAGTGGTGGAGACCCGACGGGCTGGGTCCGAGCCCGATCAAGGCGTGCGCTGGACATCCAAAGGAGAGGGTGAGTATTTGCTGGAGCCCATTTCCAAGCCAACGCACGGCACCACCATCGTGTTGCACGTCTCTAAAGATCATCAAGACCTGCTCGCTCAATGGCAACTGCAACGCATCATTCGCCACTACTCCAACCACATTGCCTTCCCCATTCGTCTGGCCGTGCCGGCTGAAGATGGTGACAAGGATAAGGCCGACGGTGATGGCGTTAAGACAGAGGTGGTCAACGAAGCCAAGGCTTTGTGGGCACGCCCCAAAAGTGAGATTCAAGAAGAGGAATACAAAGCCTTTTATTCGGCGCTGGCCAATGACCCGCAAGGGCCTTTGAGTTGGGCGCACCATCAAGTCGAAGGCACCCAAAGCTACAGTTTGTTGCTGTACTTGCCCAAGCAGGCCCCGTTTGATTTGTTGATGAATAGAGATGCGGTCGAAGGCCTCAAGCTCTATATCCAACGGGTGTTTATCATGGATGCAGCCGAGCAGCTTCTGCCGCGCTATCTCCGATTCATGAGGGGCGTGGTGGATTCATCGGATCTGCCCTTAAACGTGTCTCGAGAGATTCTTCAAGACAGCCCGTTGCTCAACAAGATCCGCGCCACGGTGATCAAGCGCAGTCTCGACTTGATCGAAAAGATCACCAAAGAGGGTGGTGAGGATTGGGAAAAGTTTTATGAGGCATTTGGTACGATCTTGAAAGAAGGCGTCATTGAAGATTTTGAGCAGCGCGAGCGCGTGGCCTCCTTGCTTCGTTTTGACTCTACCCACAGCGATGAAGTGGCTGGCTTTGATGCCTATATCGAGCGGATGGCAGAAGACCAAGACGCCATCTGGTATCTGACCGCCGAGAACGCGCAAGTGGCCAAGAACAGCCCACACCTTGAGGCTTTTAAATCCAAGGGCATTGAGGTATTGCTACTCACAGACCGCATTGATGAGTGGGTGGTGTCTCATTTATCAAAATACAAAGACAAAGAACTCAAATCCGTGACCACTGGGGGCTTGGATGACAAACAAGCCAAAAAGCCCAGCAAGGCCGCCAAGAAATTGGCAGAGCGGATTAAAAAGGCCTTGGGAGATCAGGTCGGTGAGGTCAACGCCACCCATCAGATGACCGACTCGGCCGCCCGGGTGGTCAATGACGAGCATGGCATGTCCATCCAAATGCAGAAGTTTATGCGACAGGCTGGACAGCCGGTGCCTGAGTCGACGCCCGGTCTGGAGATCAACCCAGACCATGCATTGGTGCAGGTCATTGAGGCAGAGGGCGATGGAGACCGATTCAATGCACTGGCCCGCTTGTTGTTTGATCAAGCCTTATTGGCCGAGGGTGGCGAGTTGGCCGATCCAGCCGCTTATGTGCGAGACGTCAACACGCTACTGGTTAACGCGCTGAAACCAGCCGATTCTGAGACTGATTCTTCATGACAACAGTTTCAAGTGCGCCAAAGATGCCCCTTTGGCGCGCGCGCATGGCTCGCTGGGTTGAGGGACGGGCTTTTAGCCGGCTTATCATTGCGCTGATCATTGTCAATGCGATTGTTCTGGGTTTGGAAACATCCCCTGCAATCATGGCCTCCATTGGGCCCTTCCTGATTTTGATCAACCGCATGATCTTGGCGGTGTTTGTCTTTGAAATCTCCATAAAGCTGTTGGCCCATGGGGGCCGCTTTTTCCGCTCGGGCTGGAATTGGTTTGATTTTTTCATCGTGGGCATTGCGCTCGTCCCGGCCACTGGGCCGCTTGATATCCTCCGCGCCTTGAGGATTTTGCGGGTGCTGCGTTTGTTCTCTCAAGTGCCGAAGTTGCGCGCCATTGTGGAGTCTTTGGTCCGAGCGTTGCCTGGGATGGGCTGGACAGCCCTGTTGCTGATGTTGATTTTTTATATATTCGGCGTGATGGCGACCTTGCTGTTTGCCGAAGCTTTTCCCGAGTACTGGGGATCTTTGGGGAGAAGTCTGTTCTCCTTGTTCCAGATCATGACGCTAGAATCTTGGTCCAGCGGCATTGCCCGGCCCATGCTCGAAGCCTTCCCCTGGGTTTGGTTGTTCTTTGTGCCTTTTATTCTGGTCTCTAGTTTCATGGTCTTGAATTTATTCATCGCCATTATTGTGACCGCCACGCAGTCGATTCATGCCGATGAACAAACAGAGCAGGGCGAGAGCATCCTGCAGGCGCTCGAGCGAATGGAGAAACGGCTCGATGAGTTGACGGCAGCACACAGTCTGACCAATAAA
>JAGYMV010000132.1 GCA_018400355.1 Wenzhouxiangella sp. | reverse complement strand
CAAAGACAGAATGGTGTTGGTCAATGGTGTCTCTAAAGCCTATGCCATGACGGGCTGGCGGATTGGCTATGCCGCCGGCCCCAAAGAACTGATTGCACAGATGAGAAAAGTCCAAGGCCAGAGCACCTCAAACCCATGCTCGATCAGCCAAGCGGCCGCAGCCGCGGCACTCAACGGCGATCAATCCTGTGTCCAGACCATGACCAAAGCCTTCAAGGAACGCCACGATTGGATCGTGCCTGCGCTCAATGAGTGCCCAGGATTCTCATGCCGACCAGCGCAAGGCGCTTTTTATGTCTTTGTTGATTGCAGTGAAGCCATCACCCATCTGGGCTTGAGTGACGATTTTCAATTGGCAGAGCATCTGTTGGAAAAAGCTGGGGTGGCCACCGTGCCTGGCACCGCGTTTGGGACTCCAGGACACCTTCGCCTCTCATTTGCCTTGGGCTTGGATGTGCTGCAACTGGCCATCGCACGCATCAAAGAAACCTTGGTCTGATCACTGAGTTGGATCTCTGACATCACTTGACGGGAAACGCCGATCGGTTCGAGGTGGGTCTTTTCATTACGCTTGTGGCATGCAAGCCAGCCATCAACACCCGCCCAAGCGCTTATGTGCCTCAACTCGGAGCCAACAAGGCGCCTTCTCTTTGCTGGAACTGATGGTGGTGTTGGCGCTGCTCTCTGTCCTCATGGGGCTGGTCACACCGGCCATGGCCGCAAGGGCCCCCGAACGGGACCGCTTCTTTGCAGCCCACCAGCTCTACGCCGAACTCCACCGCGCCAGGCTCCTGGCTGTCACCCAGGCCACCCATCTCACCCTTTGCCCCAGTCAGTCGGGCGACCACTGTGATGGGACCAACGCATGGCACCAGGGCTGGATTGCCTTTAAAGACCCAGACAAAAGCGGTCAACCCGAAAATCGTGCCGCGGTCTTGGCTTATGGGGAGGCTCAGCCGGACTTGCGCATCACCAGTGGTGGCCGAGTCCGCGTTCGCTTTCAACCGCAAGGGACAGCCTATGGCAACAACCTCACCATTGAGTTTTGCTCTGCACAAAATCATGGGCGGGCCACAACACTGGTGGTGTCTAATCCTGGCCGGATCCGTCTATTGGAAGGGGGTGATTGCCACCACGCATAAACCTTTGAATTCCGAGACCAATGGGCGTAGATTGGTGGCATGAAACTTGCCCGCCACCCAAAGTCCCAAGAACTCGCCGCTGAGCTCCTCAGTCGCCCCTCCCCCACGGTCGATACACCGGCCCAAATCATGCAGCTGGCCTTGATGCCCATGCGCAAAGAAAAGCGGGCGCCTCGACCCATCAAAGACGCGATTGCGGTGGTGTGCGAGCAAGCTGGTGTCCCAGGTCCGGGAAGCGAAAACCACCACCACATCCATTTGGATGGCATTGAACTTCGATGGGAGCAACACACCGAGTTCAGCTCCATTGTGCTGATTCGGAACATGGGGACTGACGCCAAGCCCTTCCCCACCGACTGGCTATCGGATTTGGATGCCCACCTGCTCACCGGCACCTTGATCACCATTGAGTCATCGCAGTTTGACCAGAGCCGATCCAATGAATGGCTCAACGAGTGGATCAACGAATGGCCCAATGCTGTGGGTGGATCGGTGCTGTCTGGTCTGGCTGAGATTGCGACCACATTGCAAGCCAACGAACAGGGCTTGGTGGAATACAAGATCATCAACCATGGCTTAGATGAAGCGCGAATGGGCCGTCTCACTCAACGTTTGTATGAGATCGAGACCTATCGGATGATGGCCTTGCTCGGACTCCCTTTGGCCAAACAAACGGGTGGCGAACTCAACCATCTTGAGCAGCGCTTGGTGGATCTGGTGGAACGCCTGGGCCACACCGAAGATTTGAGTGAGGACCAGGCCTTATTGGATGAGCTGTTCGCACTGGCTCAATCATCCGAGCAACTCATGGCCGATACCGACTATCGATTCTCAGCGACACAAGCTTACGGGCGCATCGTCCACGACCGCTTAGAAGAGATTGGCGAAGTGGCCATAGACGCCAGACAACGCCTGTCAGAGTTTCTGGACAGACGGTTTGAGCCAGCCCTTCGAACCACCGCCAACATCACCCGACGCCAAGACCACTTGAGCGCGCGCATTGCCCGTGTGGTGAGCTTGGCGCGCACCCGCGTTGAGGTTAGCCTACAAACCCAACACCGCACCCAACTCGAGGCCATGGCGCGACGCGCGCAATTACAGCTCAGGCTTCAGCGCACCGTTGAGGGTCTGTCCGTGATGGCCATCAGCTACTACGCGATCGGGATTTTGGGGTATTTACTCGGTGGCTGGGTGCCAATGGGATCGCTTAAGCTGTTGATTTCTATCACATCACCCGTGCTGTTGCTGGGCATTTGGTATCTCTTGAGACGCTGGCGGCGCAAACTCATGACGGACGCCGATTCCGAGGACTGATGTGCTAAGATTCAAACATGCGTTTAAATCGAGCGTTTGTTTCAGAAGCCACCGGCACACGCGACCGCATCCTTGATGCGGCCGAGCGTTTGTTTGCCGAACAAGGCTTTTATGTCACTACCTTAAGAGAGATCACCCAAGCCGCTCAGGTCAATCTCGCGGCGGTCAACTACCACTTTGGTTCCAAACAAGCGCTGGTCTTGGCCGTATTCAAACGCCGCTTGGATGAGCTCAATGCAGACCGCTTAGCGCGCCTAGAGCGGGCCCACAAGCGCCACTCGCCACCGGCGTTAGAGGATGTCTTAGATGCGTTTGTGTATCCAGCCATGGCACTGATGGGTGACCAAACCGCGGGTGGGCATCGATTCATGCAACTGCTGATGCGCGCCTTCGCCGATCACGATGAAGCCCTCC
>JAGYMV010000131.1 GCA_018400355.1 Wenzhouxiangella sp. | reverse complement strand
GCTGGTTCCTGGTTCCCCTTGCCGCCATCACCGCCATCGCCGCCATCGGGTCCACCGCGCGGGATGTATTTCTCACGGCGAAAACTCACAGCACCGGCCCCGCCGTTGCCGGCCATCACCGTGATTTTGGCTTCGTCTACAAATTTCATGATTGGGTCATCAGTGTTGCACGTGTCTTTCAAATGGGCCCATTGTCGCCCGATCTGGGCTCTGGGTACAAAAAACCCCGCCAAGGCGGGGCTTGATTATGCTTGTCTGGGTAGGCTTGGCCTACCGTCACTCACACCGACAACCGTCGGCATTCATCGACGATCAGTGATTGCTCAGTCGGCTTGGACTGAGACGTATTTGCGCAGTGGCTTACCACGGCGTTCAAATACCACCTTGCCATCGCTGATGGCAAACAGCGTGTGATCACGGCCCACCTGGACGTTCTCACCGGCATGGAAACGGGTGCCGCGCTGGCGCACCAAAATGTTGCCCGCGACCACTTGCTCACCACCGTAGCGCTTCACGCCAAGGTACTTTGGATTTGAGTCGCGACCATTGCGGGTTGAACCGCCTGCTTTCTTATGAGCCATGAGTCCTTCCTTATCCTTCGATCTTGTTGATCTTTAAATCGGTGTAGTACTGACGGTGTCCCATCTGTTTCATGTGGTGCTTACGGCGACGAAACTTGATGATTCTGACTTTATCGCCTCGGCCATGGTCAACCACTTCGGCGGTGACTTTGCCACCAGCGACGGTGGGCGTGCCCACACGGACGTCTTCGCCCTCACCGACCATCAATACTTGATCGATTTCGACCATTGAGCCCTTCTCGGCCTCGAGTTTCTCAACCCGAACGGTCTCGCCTTCGGCTGCACGGTACTGTTTGCCACCTGTGGTGAATACGGCGTACATGGGGACTTGCTCCAAATCAGTGAACTTAAGAGCGAGAATTTTACCGACATTGCCCCTGAAGGTCAAGTCATTGCGCGATTTTAGGCCTTTAGAGCACCCAAAGACGACACCACCTGGCCATGAGCCCCAACTTGCTCACGATACTCACAACAATCAGAGTATCCTTTAGCCCAATGAAAACCATCGCTGTCCGGGGCGCCCGCACCCACAATTTGGCCAATGTGGATCTCGATCTCCCCCGAGATTCACTGATTGTCTTTACTGGCCTGTCGGGATCGGGAAAGTCCTCTTTGGCCTTCGACACCATCTATGCCGAGGGCCAGAGGCGCTATGTCGAATCGCTGTCTTCTTATGCCAGACAGTTTTTGTCTATGCTGGAAAAACCCGATGTCGATCACATCGAGGGCTTATCTCCAGCCATCTCGATTGAGCAAAAGTCCGCCAGCCACAACCCACGCTCAACCGTGGGCACCGTCACCGAAGTACACGATTATCTTCGCTTGTTGTTTGCCCGTGTGGGACGGCCCCGCTGCCCCGACCACGACCAGCCTTTGGATGCCCAGACGGTCTCGCAGATGGTCGATGCGGTGTTGGCCTACCCAGAAGGCACGCGCTTGATGCTGTTGGCGCCTTTGGTCAGAAACCGCAAGGGCGAGTACCAGCAGCTGTTTGATGAAATGCGGGCACAGGGTTTTGTGCGCGCGCGGGTCAATGGCGAAGTCATTGATTTGGATGAAGGCACGCCCAAGCTGGCCTTAAGACAAAAACACAACATTGAAGCGGTGGTCGATCGCTTCAAAGTGCGCCCTGATTTGGCCCAGCGCTTGGCAGAAAGTTTTGAGACCGCGCTGGCCATGGCCGATGGTCTGGCCATTGTGGCGCCAATGGATGAGATAGCCAAACCCAGTAAGTCACCAAAAACCAAAAAGACCCAATCAAAAAAAGGAAAAACCGCCAAGTCAGCAGAAGGTGACTTCAACCATGGTGGTGAACGGCTGTTCTCAGCCCGCTATGCCTGTCCGGTTTGTGACTACAGCCTGGCTGAGCTCGAGCCGAGGCTGTTCTCATTCAACAACCCCTCGGGCGCCTGTGAGACCTGCGATGGGCTGGGTGTGAAACAATTCTTCGACCCCCACCGCGTGGTGGCCAAACCAGAGCTTTCTTTGGCCGGTGGTGCGGTGCGAGGGTGGGATCGACGCAACGCCTACTATTTTCAGCTGATTCGGGACTTGGCCGCGCATTACGACTTTGATGTCGACACACCCTTTGACAAACTGCCCAAGGCCATCCAGCAGGTGATCTTACATGGCAGCGGGTCTGAAAAAATCCAGTTCAAGTACCACACCGATCGGGGCATTCGCCAACGCGAGCATTCCTTTGTTGGCATCATCCCAAATCTCGAAAAACGCTATCGGGAAACCGAATCACGCGCCGTTCGAGACGAACTGGCCCGCTACATCGCCACCCAACCGTGTCCTGAGTGTCGTGGTCAGCGTCTCAGACGGTCGGCGCGCCATGTGTTTGTCGGTGACCACAACTTACCCGAGATCTCTGCTTGGTCGATTGAGGCTTCACTGAAATTTTTCCATGGACTTTCTTTGGACGGCTGGCGCGGCGAGATTGCCGCCAAGATTTTAAAGGAGGTCACTGAGCGCCTTCAGTTCTTGGTCAATGTGGGACTCGACTACCTCACGCTCGACCGGCAAGCCGACACGCTCTCTGGCGGCGAGGCGCAACGGATTCGATTGGCCAGCCAAATTGGTGCAGGCTTGGTGGGTGTGATGTATGTGTTGGACGAGCCCTCCATTGGCCTGCACCAAAGAGACAACGACCGTTTGCTGGCCACGCTGACCCGTTTGCGTGACTTGGGCAATACCGTCATTGTCGTCGAACACGATGAAGACGCGATTCGATCGGCCGATCATGTGGTGGATATTGGCCCCGGTCCAGGCGTGCATGGTGGTCGGATTGTG
>JAGYMV010000130.1 GCA_018400355.1 Wenzhouxiangella sp. | reverse complement strand
GGAATTTGACGCGCTCGCCATTGACCAATTGCTGGCCAATCAAGACCTGAAGCGATGGGGTCGGGAGAGAGCCAGTGTCTTGGTCTGGGCCGTTATTGAGGAGGATTTTCAAGTCAAGCTCTTAGAAGATCCCGTTTTGGAGCAGTCCATGCGCGAGCTTGGGCGGCGCTTGGGGCTTGATTTGATCCGCCCCTTGGGCGATGCCATGGATCTGTCCGAATTGAGTTTGGCGGATGTTCGTGGTGGGTTTTTAGATCAGGCCGAGCCTGGTTTGGCACGCTATGGGGCCTCGGTGGCTTTGATGCTTGATCTGCGCCCCGATGTCACCGGCTGGCTGGCTCGCGCGTTTTGGCGGATCGATGGGGTAGATGGTGGTCAGTCGTTTTTGGGCCAGTCACCTCAGGTGGTTTTGGAGCGAGCGTTTGAGGCGTTGCTGCAAGCCATGATGAGGCGCTACGCGATTGATTTAAATGACCAAGAATCTCGGACACAACGGGTTCGTGTTCTCGATCTAACCGATCCTGTGCAATATGCTGAGGTGCTGAGTTATTTGAGAGGCTTGGACGTGGTTGAGCGGGTTCGGGTCATCGAGGCCTCAGGTCAACAGATGGAGTTTGAATTGACCTTGCGTGGCGACAACCTGGTGGATATCTTGGCTGTTGGCCAGACACTCGATGTTCTCAACACAGAGCTTGATGGCTTGATTGAGCTTAGGTTGCGTTAAAGCGCTTTTCCGATGTCACTGTCACTTAACATGCTTCCGAACATCTTGACGCTCGCCCGAATTGCCGCGGTGGTGCCACTGGTCTGGTTGATGTTGATCGAATCCTTCGGCTGGGCTTTTATTGTGGCGATGATCGCCGGGGTGTCTGATGCCTTAGACGGCTACTTGGCTCGCCGGTTTTCTTGGCAAAGCCATTTTGGTGGTTGGGCAGACCCGGCAGCTGACAAATTATTGATGAGCGCCAGCTATGTCACATTGGCCTATTTGCAGGTGCTTCCAATTTGGTTGAGCGTGTTGGTGATTGGGAAAGACGTATTGATTGCTCTGGGTGCCCTAGCTTACCGATGGTTGTTTGGCCGATTCCAAGCCACACCGACGCGGATCTCGAAATTGACCACCTTGAGTCAAGTGATCCTAATCTGGTTGGTGTTGATTGAGCTGATTGGTTTTCCCATTCCCGGTGCTTGGTTGGCCCAGTTGGTTTGGGTGGTGGGTGGCTTGACTGCCGTGACCTTAATTCAATATGTGGTGATTTGGGGCCGACGCGCATGGGTCCAGCGCCACCAACAGGGAATGGCCTGATGAGTGACATGCAACAAATGCCGTTGGCGCTTAAGCCGCCCAGACGCTTGAGCTTTGACAACTACATCGGCGGTGACAACCAAGCCATCATTGAGACGTTGAATGCGGGTTTGGAGCTGGGTGATTGGTATCTTCTGATCGGCCCGCGTGGCAGCGGTCGGACGCATCTGATGTCTGCTGTGTTCCAGCACCTGATGGAGCAAGGCCATGCGAGCGCCTATGTGCCTTTATCAGATGCCACCCGCTGGCCTTTGCTGGACCAGATCAATGCACCTTACGTCATCATCGATGACATCGATGCTTTGGCGGCTGATTCGGCCGGTGAGATGCATTTATTCAATGCCTTGAATCGATGGCGCATCGAAAAAGCCACTGTGGTGATGAGTGCGGCGGCTTTGACCGAGTTTGTGTTGCCGGATTTGTGCTCCCGACTGGGCCAAGCCACACGATTGACCCTTAAGCCATTGCAAGATGCCGATTTTGAGGCGCTTGTGATGCGTTTGGCCAGAGACCAAGAGATCGAGATGCCGCCTGAGGTGGCTAAGTATTTGGTGAGTCGTGTGCGACGCAATGCAGGTGACATCACGCGTCTGGTCAATCAAGTCTTGCTGCAATCGTTGAGTGAGCGCCGCGCGGTCACCATCCCCATGGTGCGAGCCTTACTCCAGCACAGCGGGGAGTGACTCAAGCGAGTGTTGGGTGGATATCACAACATCAATCCCATCTTGGCTGGGCTGAATGAGCCACTGCAATTGCTGAATATCACCCAGCGCACCCCAGCGCATCATTTCAGCCAACACGGCTTGATTCTGTTTGCTCATCGGCCAGCGGCTCACCACATCAGACAGCTCATTTAAGCGCCCAAAATTGAGCGTACCAGAGACCCAAGGCAGGGTTTGTGGGTCGTCAGCGTGGGTTTCTGGCGGCGCATCCATTGGGTTGCCTGAGCTCGCTCTGATCGATGAGTCGGTGGTGGATAGATACACAGGCACGCCCCCAAAGGCATCAACCAGAGTGGATGGCAACGGTTGGGGTGGCTGATTGGCGCGGAGGTCTAGGCTGGCCAGATCAGGTGAAAAGAGCCCAGCCAAGCCAATCAGAAACTGCGGGTTTTGTAGGTGGACTTCGGTGAAAAATTGGGCCGATGGTGGCTGGGGCTGATCAGTTGGCGCCGTCTTGACATCGGTCTCAAAGCCATCAAAACGGGTCATCAAGCCTTGAATGGATGTGATGATGGGGGGCACTGGACGGTTGGCCAGACCTTGGGCCCAGCGCCTGGATTGTTTGATGGGCTCGAACCCAGGGCAATCTTTCGAAATTTCTTGGCTCAATTGCAATTGATCGATCAGTGTTTGCCGACTCTCGGCCACATCAATGGCCAAGCCCAAGCCTGCGACCTCGGCCAAGCGGGCTTGAGAGACATCAATGCTTGGCGGTGACAGGGGTGGTTTTGAAATGTTCGCATCCGTCTTCGGTAACAGCACTCGCGTCAGCAAGGTCATCTCTTGTCGGGTAAGGGCTTGGCTGCCCATGATCAATTGAGGCATCTGGGCGCCCAATTGGGCCCAAGCTCGATCACAGCCG
>JAGYMV010000013.1 GCA_018400355.1 Wenzhouxiangella sp. | reverse complement strand
CTCTTTTCCTAGTGCCCCGGGCCGGACTCGAACCGGCACGGTCATGAAATGACCACGGGATTTTAAGTCCAGCGCGTCTACCAATTCCGCCACCTCGGCAGGTGGGCAGTCATTATAGCCTCCCCTCGCCACAATGTCATTAAACACCTAGCAGCCACAGCCATTAAAAAAGCCCGAGAGACTGGGTCTACTCGGGCTTTGTTTTGAATTTAAGGTGCGACCGAGGCAAGGGGGGAGCCTCGGTCGCGATCCGGGCAAGGAGGGGGAGCCTTACACCGGAAGTTCTATTGTAAACCACTCAAAGATCAAGTCAACAAAAGTCAACAGAATTTCATGAACTAATTTCAGGTTGCCACCCAAGGCCGTCTGGGTTGCAGTGGCCAAAATTTGCGCAGACTGGCCCACAGGGGCGCTATACTTTGGATATTCAATCAATTCAAGGCGTAACGGGTCTATTTATGGATTTTCAGCTCACCGACGAACAACAAATGATTCAAGCGGCAGCCAAGGATTTTGCCGAGCAACAAATTGCCCCAGTGGCAGCTGAGTTTGACGCATCGGGGGAGTTTCCTTTGGCCAATATACAGGCCATGGGCGAATTGGGCTTAATGGGGATCGAAGTTCCAGAGAGCTATGGTGGAGCGGGGCTAGACACCATTGGTTATGTGTTGGCCATGATTGAGGTCTCTGCGGCCGATGCGGCACACGGAACCATCATGTCGGTGAACAATTCTTTGTTTTGCAACGGCATCTTGAAATACGGGACCGAAGAGCAAAAGCAAAAATACGTTCGAGCGATTGCATCCGGTGAGCAAATTGGTGCCTATGCATTGAGTGAGCCACAATCGGGTTCGGATGCCTCCACCATGAAGTCACGGGCGGTGTTGAGTGAGGATGGCAGTCACTACACCATCAACGCCAGAAAATCTTGGATCACCTCAGGACCCTATGCCCGCTACTTGGTGTTGTTTGCCTCCACCAATCCAGAAGCGGGTGCCAAGGGCATCACCGCTTTTTTGATTGATACTGAGAAAGAAGGGTTCTCACGCGGAAAAACCGAACCCAAACTGGGCATTCGGGCGTCAGCCACCTGTGAGGTCGAGCTCAACGATTACCAATGTGCCGTGGAAGACCGTTTGGGTGATGAGGGCGCTGGCTTTAAGATCGCCATGAGTGTGTTGGATGCTGGCCGGATTGGCATTGCGGCCCAAGCGGTGGGGATTGCGCAAGCGGCCTATCAGGCGAGCCTGACCTATGCCAGAGACCGCAAGGCTTTTGGACAAGAAATTGGCTCCTTCCAAATGATTCAGCAGAAACTCGCGGACATGAAGACCAAGCTTGAAGCAGCGCGCTTGCTGACCCTCAGAGCGGCGTGGGCCAAGATGCAATCGGAAAAAACCGGCGCGCGGATTACGTTGGATGGTTCAATGGCAAAACTATTCGCCTCAGAAGCGGCGATGTGGATTGCGCATCAAGCGGTTCAATTGCATGGTGGCATGGGCTACAGCAAAGAGATGCCCATCGAGCGCTATTTCCGAGATGCAAAAATCACAGAGATTTATGAGGGCACGAGTGAAATTCAACGGATGGTGATTGCGCGGACTGAAACGGGTCTGCGCTAAGCCCATCCACCCATCAGCCATCAAATGCTTGGATTCCACCGATGAGTGCAGCAGAAGAACAACGCAAAGCCGATTACCTGCAAACGGTTGAGCAAGCCTTGCTTGGCCAAGGTGCCCGCCGAGAATTGGTTGAATTTTCTCGGATGCTTTATGAGCGTGTGCCAACCACAGAGCTTGTGGGTGTTCCCGCAGCAGTTCGCGCCAAGATTGCTGAGAGCTTTTTTGAGTTTGCCGAAGACAAATCACCCGATGAACCCAAGCTTCGGGTGTTCAATCCAACCGATGAGTCACACGGCTGGTCAAGCCACCACACCATCATCGAAATCGTGAACAATGATGGGCCCTTTTTGGTCGATTCGGTGGTCTTGGCCTTGAGCGCCATGGGCATCAGCGCGCAGCTCATTATTCACCCTGTCATGTTTGTCGAGAGAGACGCCAAAGGTCGGATGGACTCCCTGCAACGAGAGGGTGGGGCTCGAGTCCGAGCGGAATCTTTGATGCATGTGGAGGTGGATTATCAACGTCAGGCCTCGCAGCTCGAGCGTATCGAAAAAGCGGTTCGTGCGGGTCTCGATGAGTTGCACCATGCCGTTCGAGATTGGAAGCCGATGGTGGCCGCGGCCAGAAAGATTGCCTCTGAGCTCGACAAAACGCACGCTGATATGTCTTCTGACCAAGTTGAGGAGTTGTCCGCTTTCTTAAATTGGTTGGCCGATGATCATTTCACCTTTCTGGGATACCGTGAGTATGTCATTGAGGACCAAGGGGCTGACCGTGTGCTTCGAGCGGTTGGTGAAAGTGGTTTGGGCATCATGCATGCCGACCACCGAGAGGCGCCCGTTCGCTCGCTGAAAGATCTGGCCAGAGGCGCTGATCAAAGAAACCGCTCCGAACCCATCATTATTACGAAGACCAATGCCTTATCACGGGTCCACCGCCAAGGCTACATGGATTACATCTCGGTCTTGTATTTTGGCCAAGACGGTCGAGTCTGCCAAGAAAAACGCATCATCGGTCTGTTTACCTCAGGTGCCTACATTCGCCGGTGCCAAGACACACCGTTGGTGCGTCGAAAGGTCGATCATGTGATGGCTCAATCTGGACTCAGACCCAACAGCCACGCGGCCAAGGCCTTGTTGCACATTCTAGAGACACTGCCCCGAGAAGAGCTTTTTCAGGCCACCACCGTTGAATTGCTTGACTTGGGGATTGGTATTTTGGATTTGCAAGAACGCAGCCAAACACGCTTGTTTATTCGGCGTGAGCGCTTTGGGCGGTTCTTCTCTTGCTTGGTTTTTATCCCAAGAGAACGTTTCAACACTGAAAACCGCCTCAAAATCCAAAACATCCTCAAGCGTGCTCTGAAAGGTCAGACCATTGATTTTGCAGTGCAGGTGGGCGAGTCCAATCTGGCGCGCGTGCATGTGGTGGTTCGGCCAAAAGAATACTCCGCCATCGATGTGGACATCGAAAAGATAGAGCAAAAAATCAAAGTCGCGATTCGTCGCTGGGACGATGAGCTCGAAGAGATCTTGGTCAAGACCCATGGCGCCGATCAAGGCGGCGCTTGGGCCAAGCGTTTTGCCGGCGCGTTTCCAGCCGCTTATGTGGAAGATGTGGCGCCCAGCGTGGCTCAATTTGATGTGGCCAATATGGCCAAGGTGCTCGATGGGGACGATCTCGCTTTGAGCCTCTATCGCCCCAAGACACGTGATACCAGCATTCTGCGGTTTAAGATTTTCAAGCGATCCGAGCCCATCCCGTTGAGCGATGTGCTGCCCATGCTTGAAAACTTAGGCACCCGAATCGTGTCTGAGCGCCCTTATGAGCTCAAGCTCAACGATGGCCAGGTGCTGTGGATCCAGGACTTCGACATGCGTCCCCCGGAAGGCTTCGATGACAAGCTCGAGCACGTTCGCGAACATTTTCAAGAAGCCTTTGAGCAGGTTTGGCGGAAACGGGCTGAAAACGATGGATTCAATCGATTGGTGCTGCTGGCCCGTTTGACCTGGCGACAAGTCGCGTTGCTGCGTGCCATGAGCAAGTATTTGCTGCAATCTGAGATGCCGTATTCGCAGCAATATATGGAACAAACCCTGAACTCGTCTCCACTGATTGCCCGTTTGCTGGTGGAGTATTTTGAAGCGCGCTTTGACCCCGACCGGGCTTCAGAAAACAAAAAGCAAAGACAGCAGGCACACAAGTCACTGCACGAGCATTGTTTGAGCTTGGCACAAGGCATCAGCGATCCGGTGTTGAGTGAGTATCTCGAAGAAGTCTGTCAGGCCCGAGGGGACGAGGGTGCTGGCCACGTGTCCGATTTAACCCGTCGAGCCATTGGGCGGGCTTTGCAGTCTGTTCAGTCGGCCGACCAAGACCGTATTTTTAGAGGGTTTTGCCAATTTATTGATGCGACCTTGCGGACCAGTCTCTACCAAATCGATGAGACAGGCGCACCCAAATCCTATGTCAGCTTCAAGTTGGACTCGGCGGTTGTTCAAGAGTTGCCCAAGCCCAAGCCTTACCGCGAGATCTGGGTCTACTCACCCAGGGTCGAAGGCATTCATTTGAGAGGCGGTTCTGTCGCCCGAGGTGGGCTTCGCTGGTCTGACCGACGAGAGGATTTTAGGACCGAGGTGCTTGGCCTGATGCGGGCACAAATGGTCAAAAACACCATGATTGTCCCAGTCGGTGCCAAGGGTGGGTTTGTGGCCAAACAGTTACCCGATGCAGAAGATCGTGCAGCCTATATGGAAGAGGGCATCGGGGCTTACAAGACCTTTATCAGCGGGCTTTTGGACATCACCGACAATTTGGATGGCGAAACCATCGTGCCACCGGACCGCGTGGTCTGCCACGATGGTCCCGATCCTTACTTGGTTGTCGCGGCCGACAAAGGCACCGCCAGCTTCTCAGACATTGCCAATGAGATCTCTCTCGCTCGGGGTTTTTGGCTGGGCGATGCCTTCGCCTCGGGTGGTTCCAATGGCTACGATCACAAGAAAATGGGGATCACCGCGAAAGGCGCTTGGGAATCTGTGAAGCGGCATTTCCGTGAGCTGGGTGTGGACACTCAATCACAGCCATTCAGTGTGGTGGGCATAGGCGACATGGCAGGCGATGTGTTTGGCAATGGCATGCTGTTGTCTCCGCACATCGAGCTCAAGGCCGCCTTTAACCATCGCCACATTTTTCTAGATCCACACCCCGATTGCCAGGCCAGTTTCAAAGAACGGCAGCGTTTGTTTGATTTGCCCGGATCGAGTTGGGCCGACTACAACGAGGCACTGATTTCCAAAGGGGGCGGCATCTTCTCTCGGCAATCAAAAACGATCGAGGTCTCCCCAGACATTCAAGAGTGGCTTGGTCTGGAAGAAAAGAGCCTAACACCACAGGCCTTGATTCAAGCCCTGTTGCGCGCGCCAGTGGACTTGCTGTGGAATGGCGGCATCGGCACCTATGTCAAAGCCAGTACTGAGACCCACGCTGAGGTGGGTGATTTGGCGAACAACCAAGTCCGGATCGATGGCAATGCATTGCGCGCGCGCGTTGTGGGTGAGGGCGGCAACTTAGGGCTCACACAGCGAGGGCGGATTGAATATGCCTTGGCGGGTGGGATGATCAACACCGACTTTATTGATAACTCGGCTGGGGTGGATTGCTCTGATCATGAAGTCAACATCAAGATCTTACTCAACCACGCGGTGGAGGCCGGGCGTTTGTCTGTTGAGCAGCGAAATGCCTTGCTTGAGAAAATGACCGATGAAGTCTCGGCTCTGGTGCTTCGCTCAAACACGCTCCAAACCCAAGCCATTAGCGTGATGTCGTCAATGACTGGCGATCGCCTCGGTTCAGAAGCCCATTTCATTGCCATGCTCGAAGGCCAAGGCGTGATTGACCGCGACTTGGAGAATCTGCCCGATGAAGAAGCCCTGAAAGACCGTGTGACACGTGGGTTGGGATTAACGCGTCCTGAGCTGTCTCTTCTGCTTTCTTTTTCCAAAATCACCTTGTATCAAGATTTGTTGGATTCGGATGTGCCCGAAGACCCCTATCTGTCCAGAGAGCTCGAGGCCTATTTCCCCAAGCCTTTGCAAAAAGATTTCAAAGACCTCATGCCTGAGCATCGATTGCGCCGAGAGATAGTGGCCACTCGTGTGACCAACAGCATCGTCAACCGCATGGGTGCCCACTTTGCGACACGAATCAAAGAAGACACGGGGGCTGATTCAGCCACAATGGCCAAGGCGTTTACGGTGGCCAGAGAAATTCTCTCAGCGCGCCCATTCTGGGAAGCGATTGAGTCGCTCGATAATGTGGTGCCAGCCGCTTGTCAGACCGCAGCCCTTCTTGAGATGTGGAAGTTGATGCGGCATGTGACCAGGCGTTTGATTGCTTTGCCTAAGGGCTATCAGATCGATATCTCCTCGCAGGTCAAGCGCTTTGGCCCAGGTGTATCTGAGTATGCCAGCTGTTTGATCAATGTCTTGCCTGCTGAGCAACGGGCCGAGCTGGAGTCACGTCAATTGGCTTTGGTGGAGTTGGGCATGCCTGATGAGTTGGCGTTTCAGGTGGCGCGTTTGCCTTTCATGCACGCAGCACTCGATATTGTCGATGAAAGCCTCGCTCAAGGCAGTGAGGTGGAACAGGTCGCTCAAGTCTACTTTGAGTTGCTGGGGCACCTGCACCTCAAATGGCTTCGGGCCAGCGTGGAGAGCCTGCCTGTGGAACAACCTTGGCATGCCCACGCACGTGGACACTTGCGCGAACAGCTCTTCCAACACCACCGCCAGCTCACCATGCGGGTCCTCAAAGAACAAGGCCGGTCAGCAGATGCCATCAAGGCGTGGTTTGACACCCACGGTGCGGAGGTTTCTCGTGTGTGCTTGATGCTCGATGAAATGGTAGAAAGCAATGCCACCGATTATCCCTCCTTGCAGGTAGCCATCGCCGGTGTGGAACAGTTGCTCAACGCCACGGCGCAGACATGAGTCCAGCCGGCGCTGAGCCACTCAAGCTTGCGTTTCTAGCCAGTCAGCACGCTGGCTCCCAAGAGGCTTTGGCGGATCTCCAATCTCAGTATCGACCGCATGATCCACAAGATGCCGATGTATTGGTGGTCTTGGGTGGTGATGGGTTCATGCTGCACACGCTGCACGAGCATGTGGAATTCAATGTGCCGGTGTTTGGTATGCGATTGGGGGATGTGGGGTTTTTGATGAATCGCTACCAAGCTCATGATTTGATTGAAAGAATTCGTCGTGCGCGAGAAGTTACTTTAAATCCTTTGGTGATGCGGGCAGAGTCTGTGGATGGCGAAATGCATCAAGCCTTGGCCATCAATGAGGTGGCGCTGTTGCGACAAACCAATCAGGCCGCGCACATTCGCGTGTGCGTCAACGACCAAGAACGGCTCTCTAAGCTGGTGGCCGATGGGGTGCTGGTGGCCACGGCCGCCGGCTCTACAGCTTACAACCTCTCGGCGCACGGCCCAATATTGCCACTGGGTACCGAAGCGATCGTTTTGACACCGATCAGCCCATTTCGACCCAGGCGCTGGCAGGGGGCCATTTTGCCGGCCCAGACCCTGATTGAATTTGAAGTGATCCACCCCGAACGGCGCCCGGTGAGCGTGACAGCAGACTACGATGAGTTTAGAGACATCAAAAAAGTCGTGGTGCAACAAGACACCACGACTTCTCATCGGCTGTTATTTGACCCAGAGCACTCTTTGGAAGAGCGCATCATCAACGAACAGTTTCTAGGCGCTCAAGAAGTGCATGTGCCCACCCAAGTGGAATAGGGCAGCGGCGCTTAGGCCTAGCGTGCGCGCTCGGCGCGAAGGCGCTGGGCTCTCTCAATGATCTCTTCACCAGTCATGCCATTGAGTCGCTCATAAAAGCCTGGCAGACCCGACCAACCGTCGGATGAATACACCTGCAAATACCGAATGGCTGAGTCGAGTTGGCGGTACTGCTCGGCATTCGAATCGCTGGCAATCAGCTCAAGGCTCTCGGCGAATGCTTCAGGGCTTGAGCCATCCACCATCAGGGTGAGGCCATAGCCTTCATAGTCCACTTGCCCCGCCACTTTGGGAATGCGCTTGGCTGGGTCTTCTCTGCGATCGAACGAAGCCGGTTCCGGCGCTGGCTCGCTGCGACGAATGGTCCGTTCCCGTTCTGGAGCTGAGCTTTGCCCGCTGGCTTGGCTCTCAGGCTCAGCCGGCTCATCGCCACCGCAGCCAGACAACACTAATGCAGAAACCATCAAAACTAAGCCAATTAAAACATTGATTTTCTTCATTGTTTGCAACTCACGTTCTCCAAAAAACAAGCCCACAGTATAGGCGATTTAAGTGATTCGTACGCTTGGAGTCCTTTCTTTTCCAACAGTTCCCCAAACCCTCTACTTTTGGTGACAAGGCGTACTTTATGAGCTGGCGCGTACGTGCGATACCACCGCGGCCAGTCGGTCCATCCCCTCGATCAGTCTGGGGCCTGGGCGCCCAAGCCAGGCCTCACTGATCGGATAGATGTGGTTATTTTTAATGGCAGGCACCTCGGCCCAGTCGACGCGCCGTTTAACAATGTGGGGCCGGTATTTGTCTTCTTGCACGCCGCACCAGCTCATCACCACCGCAGCCATTTGTGCTTCCAGCGCATCTTCTGCTGTGATCTCAAGGCTTTCTTTGGGGTGGTGGGCGAATGGGTTCGTCCCACCCACCAATTCGAGCATCTCATTGACCCATGATTTCGCACCCGGAACAATCACAGGCTTTGGCCACCATTCCACACCGATGGGGATGGTGGGGTGATCGGGTTTGGCTTGGTTCATGCGTTGCTCAAACGCTTGGACCAGCCTCTGGGCTGGGGCCTCTCGGCCCAGAAGCACGCCGAGTGTTTCGATATCGCTGACCACATCGGCAAGGCTCGTTGGTTGGGTCACATGGCAATTGAGTCCGGCTTGTTTGATTTGGGCCACGCAATGCTCATGGCCCGGCACCGTCAATGAGGTGATCACCCAATCGGGTTTGAGGGCGATGATGCGCTCAATGTCGATGCCCAAATCGGGCCCAATTTTGGCTTTGCTGGACACCACCTCGGGTGGGAAATCAGAATGGTCATCCACTCCCACAATCTGATCTGCCAAACCCAAGGCACAGACGATTTCGGTGTTTGAACAGGTGTGGGTGACGATTCTCATGCGGGCGCCCGCCAGCGCGTGGCCGATGTGATGCCGCGATCGACATTGATGCCCAATGCAAGCCACACGCTAACAACCATTAGGCCCAAACAAAACACGATGGCGTTTTCAAGGCCAAACAGGCTTTGTAATACACCCAGTCCTAAGATACCGACGATTGCTGCGGCTTTCGACACCGTCCCCCAATAGCCAAAAAATTCGGCGGCCTTGGTGCGCGGGGTCATGGCTCCGACCAGAGCGCGACCGGCTGATTGCGACGCACCCAAGCTCAGGCCAGCCAGCAGACCGGCAAACAAAAAGACATATTGTGCCTCGAGCTTGAATCCAAAGAGTGCATTGACAAAGGCTGTCAGGGCAGGGGTTTGCCAAATGGCGGTGATGGCCAGTAGCCACAAAATTAAGGTGATGATGTAGGTTTTCTTGGCGCCCCAGGGTCTGTGTGCCCAGCCCAAAACAAAAGCGCCCGCAGTGGCAGATAGCTGGACCGTGACAAACATGATGACGCGCACCGACTCGTCCCAACCAATGACCTGCGCCCCATAGATAAAAGCGAAGCTAATGACGATGTAGAGGCCGGCCATCATAAAAAAGATCGACCCCAGCAAGCGTTTCAAATCGCCAAAGCTCGATAGGGACCGGTGGGTTTGTTGGATTCTCCGCCAACCTAAGGCGAGGTAGCTTTGGGCTGGGTCTTTGGGTCGAATACGGCTTCTGTCTTTAACAAATAAGAAAGTGGGTAGAGCGGTGATCAGAAAAAAGACGGCTGCAAATGGGCCAACCCAACGAATTCGATCAAAGTTTTCTTGGCTGACCTCGCCGAGAAAAAGCAGTGCAAAGACGGTGGCAACCAAGCCGCCCACATAACCCAAGCCCCAACCTAGGCCCGATATAAAACCCAAGTCCTCTCGAGGCCCTAAGCCAGGCAAAAAACTCGCCACAAATGATTCACCAATGGCATAAAAAAAGTTAGAGGCAATGATCAAGACCATGGCCCAAACGATCAAGCCAGGCTGAACAAGGAACAAACAAGCGGTGGCCACCACGCAACCCATGTAGCTGATGAATAAAAAGGTTTTTCTCAATCGAGTGCTGTCCATGACGGCACCAGCCATGGGGTTGGTGATCACAACCAAGGCATAACTGATGGCCAGTGCCACTGACCACAATAGGTTGCCATAGCGGTATTGGTCGACTTGACCGACATCGGGACCAACAATTAGGCGTGTGAACACATCACCAAACACAACAGTGATAATCAGTAAGGTGTAGGCTTGATTGGCAAAATCAAACATCGCCCAACCGAGTATTTCTTTTGTTGGTGCGCGTTTGCGGGTGACCAAGTGGGCTATCCAGTAACGATGAAGTCAACAAAGCATAGCCTTGAGCATGGAGTAAAGACAAGTCATGGGTATGGATCTCAAACAATTTAAGGCGCGCATCGAACAAGTGCTGTCCGATTTGGAGGGTTTGGCGGAAAGCAGTCAACAAGCCGCCGCCCCAGTGGAATTGGATCAAACCCGTCAAGGTCGTCTGAGCCGAATGGACGCACTCCAAGGTCAGGCCATGGCCCAAGCCGGTGAAGCCCGCCGGCAAGCTCAGGTGGCTGCGCTCAAAAAAGCCCGCCTTCGAATCGAGCAGGGCACATACGGCCAATGCGTGGGCTGTGGGGAGGACATTGCCATGGCCCGCCTCAACGCCAATCTGGCCGTGACCCATTGCATTGAGTGTGCTGAGGCACTGGATTGAGACGGTGCATGGCAATCCGCTATTCGGGCAGCATTCATGGCACACTGTCCACATTGTTTTTAGGACATAAGGAACACAGCTGATGCCATCTTCTTCTGGGCAAGCAAACAAAGTGGTCATGATCACCGGCGCCGGTGCTGGTTTGGGGGAGGCCATGGCACGGCGTTTTCATCAATCGGGTGCCCAGATCGTGGCCTGTGATGTGGTTGCAGATCGGATTCAAGCATTGGCCGATTCACTGGGCCCTGAGGTGATGCCTGTGACCATGGATGTCACCTCTGAGGCCGATTGGGCGGATGCAATGCATCAGACCATGGAACGCTTTGGCCGAGTGGATGTGTTGATCAATAATGCCGGTGTCGCTGTGGCGGGTCGGCTCGAAGACACCTCACTGGACGATTGGCGTTGGGTCATGGAGATTGATCTGATTGGGGTGATGTTGGGTTGTCAGGCGGTGTTGCCGATGCTTCGTGAGCAAAAAAGTGGGCACATCATCAATGTGGCTTCCGTGGCGGGTTTGGCAGGCGCGCCTGAGATCAACGCCTATGGCACCGCCAAAGCGGGTGTGGTGGCTTTGTCTGAAATGCTTCGAGCCGAAGTCAAGTTGGATGGCATTGAGGTCTCAGCCCTGTGCCCGGCGTTTGTCAAAACCCGGCTGACCGAGACCATGCGAGCCAATGGCGATCATTTTGAAAAACGTGTGAAGCGTTGGATGGAGCAATCGGGTGTGAGCGCCGATGATGTGGCTGAAGTGGTTTACCAAGCGGTGAAAAAGCCAAAGTTTATGTTGCTCACGCACCCACAAACCAAATGGTTGTGGCGGCTGAAGCGTTGGGCGCCTGAGTTGTATTTCAAGCTTTTGATGCGTGGTGCCAAAAAAGCCAAGCTGCGTGCGGCATCCAAAACAAAACAAAGCAGCTGAGAGGTGAGACAATTGGGCATGAATCAACGGTTGGGAGTCACGCTGTGTCAAGTGCGCTAAAAGATGTCATTGGTTTGCTGCAATTGGATGCGATTGATGATTTGTTGTTTCAAGGCCTGAGTCACGACATAGGATCAAACCGTGTGTTTGGCGGCCAAATTGTTGGCCAAGCATTGGCGGCCGCACAGCAAACCGTCACACAAGAACAAACGGCCCATTCACTGCACGCTTATTTTTTGAGAGCAGGGGATGTGGACCGACCTGTGGTCTATCAAGTAGAGCGCGCACGCGACGGCCAAAGTTATGCCAACCGACGCATTGTCGCACTGCAACGCGGCCGGCCCATATTGAACATGGCGGCGTCTTTTCACCTCCACGAAGAAGGGCTCTCGCACCAGACCAGCGCCCCCGATGTGCCAGGCCCTGATGGTCTGACCGATACCTTTGATTTACACCAGTCGGTGGCCGATCAAGTGCCTGAAAAAATGCAGCGTTTGCTCGCGCACCAAAGACCATTTGAGTTTCGGCCTGTGGAGACGCCAAAGTTTATGGACCCCTCAGCACGGAACCCTGTGAAGCACATCTGGATGCGCGCGTGGGACCGATTGCCCGATGACCCCGCCCTCCATCAAAGCCTGTTGGCATACGTATCAGACTATGAGCTATTGGGGACGGCCACTTTGCCCCACGAGCTCGACTTCATTCAACGCACCGTACAACTGGCCAGCCTCGATCATGCGCTTTGGTTCCATCGGCCTTTTAGAGTGGATGAGTGGTTGTTGTATGCCTGCGATAGCCCCACGAGTGCCGGTGGTCGAGGATTCGTTCGTGGCCAGATCTTCAATCAGCAAGGGGTGCTGGTGGCGTCTGTGGCCCAGGAGGGTGTGATGCGGCCATGGCGTGGCCATACAGCCCGCAAAGGTTGAATGGTTCTTGTCGTGGCTTAATGTCTGTGCCCAAGCAATTGGGCCAAGCGCTGGTCTTCGGCCACGATGGACTGAGCAATGATGTGAATGCTGCCTTCTCGCCGCTGTAACTGACCGCGCACCCGCAACACCTGACCTTGCAACAAAGCCACTTGATCGCGCATGGCGATCTTGGGCCAGACAATCACATTGATCAAACCCGCCTCGTCTTCTAGCGACACAAAGACCACACCCGATGCAGTGCCTGGGCGTTGTCGGTGGGTGACCAAACCCATGACCTCAATGACTTGGCGTGGTGGGTTTGGCAACAATGGCAATTGATCAGAGCGCTTTAACAGACGAGAACCCTCTGGCCTGAGGTATTCAATGGGGTGTTGTGAGAGGCTGTAACCGAGTGTGGCATAGTCTTCAACCAGCAATTGACTGGCTGGGGTTTTTTGTAGCTTGGCTTGGGTTTCTCTAATCGGCGCATGCGCCAACAGATCACCTTGAACATGGCTGGCGAGTGCTTGCCAATGTGCGTCCCGACGGTCTTGGATCAATCCGGACAAGGCGCCAGATTGGGTCAAGAGTCTCACTTCATTGCGGTGTAGCCCCGCTCGTTGGGTGAGGTCGTCCACAGACACAAATGCCCCCTGGGCGCGGGCAGCCAACAAGCGTTCGGCGGTTTTTTGGGGTAAGCCTTTGATTTGACTCAGGCCCAAACGGATGCGTGGAGACGCGCTTGGCTGATCCAGGCAGGCGGTCTCCCATAGGCTTGCATGCACATCAACCGGCTCAATCATGACCCCATGGCGTTTGGCGTCTTGGATCAATTGCGCGGGCGCATAAAACCCCATGGGTTGTGAGTTAAGTAGAGCGCAAGTAAAAGCGGCTGGGTGATGGCATTTAAGCCAGGCTGAAAAATAAGTCAGCAACGCGAAACTGGCCGCATGCGATTCTGGGAAGCCATAATCCCCAAAACCTTGGATCTGTCCATAAATCTTTTCTGCAAACGCTTTTGAATAGCCATTGTTGAGCATGCCCGTGATCAGAGACTCGCGAAAGGGTGCCAAGCCACCGCGTCGTTTCCACGCCGCCATGGCGCGCCGCAATTGATCGGCTTGTCCTGGTGTAAAGTCAGCAGCGACCATGGCGATCTGCATGACCTGCTCTTGGAAAATGGGGACACCCAAGGTGCGCTTTAATACATCGGCCAACTTGGGGTCTGCATACTCAATTTGTTTGGGGTTTTGTCGCCTCTGTAGGTAGGGGTGAACCATCTCACCCTGGATTGGCCCGGGTCTGACCAGCGCAATCTCAACCACCAGATCATAAAAACACCTTGGCTTGAGGCGTGGCAACATCGCCATTTGCGCGCGCGATTCGACTTGGAAGACACCCACGGCATCGGCCTTGCACAGCATCTCGTAAGTCGCTGGATCTTCTTTGGGGATGTCAGCCAAACGCATTGAAGGGTCTATGCTGTGCATGGCTTTTCGCAACACCGTCAACATGCCAAGCGCCAAGCAATCGACTTTTAAAAGACCCAGTGTTTCTAAGTCATCTTTGTCCCATTGGATGATGGTGCGGTCTGCCATGGCCGCATTTTCAATGGGCACCAATTCATACAGTGGCTGGTCTGAGATCACCATGCCACCGACATGCTGGGACAAATGTCTGGGCAGTCCAATGAATTGTTGGGTCAGTTGAAGCAACCACTTGGCCCGCAAGTCCCCAGGGTCTATGCCGGCGGCTTGCAGTCGCTCTGGCCATTGATCGGGTGTGTCCCACCAGGCCAATGACCGAGTCAATGCATCGAGTATTTCTTGCTCAAACCCCAAGGCACGGCCCACATCTTTGAGTGCGCTTTTGGGGCGATAGCTGATCACCGTGGCAGCCAAAGCAGCGCGCTCGCGACCATATTTTTGATAGACATATTGCAACACCTCTTCGCGGCGTTCGTGTTCAAAGTCCACGTCAATATCGGGTGGTTCGTTGCGTTCTTTTGATAAGAATCGCTCGAACAAGAGCGATTGTTTGGCTGGATCAACTTCGGTGATGTTGAGGCAATAACACACCGCCGAATTGGCCGCAGAGCCCCGACCTTGGCACAAGATGCCTCGGCCTTTGGCAAATGAGACCAAGTCATGGACCGTTAAGAAAAAGGCTTCGACTTGCATCTCTTTAATCAACGCCAACTCATGCGCCACCAAATTCCTGACTTGGTTAGGAATGTTTGAGCCATAGCGCTGCAAAAGCCCCTGTTCGGTCAGTGCTTGTAAATGCTCACTGGCGGTTAGGTGTTCAGGCACCAATTCTTTTGGGTAGCGATAGGTGAGCTGGCGCATGGAGAAATGACACCGTTGGGCGACATGGACTGTTTCATCGAGCCAATCGCGGGGGTAGAGTTTTTCTAAGGTGCTCAATGGCCTCAAGTGACGTTCTGCATTGGCTTCTAACATCAAGCCACACTCATCGATGGTGCAGTGGTGTTTGAGGGCGCACATCACATCCAACATGGGCTTTTGGTCGCGCGAGACCATGCACACATGCCCGCAGGCCACCACTGGCAGACCTTGGCTTTGACTGAGCCAATCGATGGTGGCGAATGATGTGGAGTCGGTGGGTTGCAGTTGCCGAGTGGCGCCAAGCCAAAGTCTATCTTTGAAGCGTTTCTGCAGCCAACAGGCTAGGGCGATGAGGCGGTCTCTGGAGAGGTCATGCTGTGGCTTCCAGATGACCAACAAGGACG
>JAGYMV010000129.1 GCA_018400355.1 Wenzhouxiangella sp. | reverse complement strand
GCGCTCTTGATCGCTCATACCTTTGTCTTTGGGCACCAGTGTCCCTGCGATCTTTGAGAGCATTGAACCGGGCTCGGGCATCCACTGTTGATCGGATGCATGCTCAATAAAGTAGTGCTCAACGATCTCAGAGACAGAACTGTCGTTGGCCCGCGCATAGCGCTTGGCCATGTCAATCACCCGCTCATCCACCATTAAAGTCAGCTTTTTCTTCATGACACAGCCTCACGTGTGCTTTTTTAATAACACGTGCATTGTATCCCGAAGACCCTCTTTGAGCAAGGCAGCGCCTGTTAACGTTTGTAAATAGATGAGCGTGCTGGACTTAAAAGCCCAGCACCGTAGAAAACTGCACACGATTCATGTTGCCCGATGCACCTGACTCAATCTCCCGCTTGGCATAGATGTACTCCATCCCAAAGCGAAGGTGGGGCGTGGCTTGATAAATCAAGTTCACGTGCGCACTGCTGGCCGACTCATTGACGCCAAAGCCAGTGAGGTTGGTGTTGTTGTCGATGGACAGCATCGAATAGGTGAAGTTGGACCGCCACTGATCGTTCCAATGATGACGATAGGACACAAACCCACCATAGGCATCGATGGTATCGAGCTCACCACCGGCATTGAGCACCGCATCGTTTGTGGTATTGAGGCCTAAGTAACGGCCAATGCCCGGGCCACCCGAGACCATCCAACGAAAATCATTCTTGCCCATATTGACCTTGCCAGAGACGCTCAATGCAAACGCCATTTCCCGATCAACACCACTGGGCCCATCGATGGCCAACTGACGACCCAAGCCGGCGACGGTGAATGACCCCCAATCACCCGAATGGTTATAGCGGGCCACAACATCAGGCACGCTTGCGGTATCGGTCACAATGCGACCACCCCCGCCAAACGGTGTGACCGTGGTCTCTGGGTTTTCGATCGCAAACTGCCAATTGCCTTTGGTCCAGCGGATTTGGGACTGACGCGCAAAGATCGTGCCCTCAGAGGGCCCAATAAAATCCAAGTTCTCAGGCAAAGCACCGACATTGAAGAAGGTCGTCCAAGCCTGACCAATCAACACATCGTTCCAGCGCAAAAACGCTTGGCGAATGTTGGGGCTGGTGGTGTTGGTTAAGCGCTCATCGCCACCGGTGTTGGCGGAAAAATCAAACTCTAAATACGCTTGCAGTCCATCGTCTGGACGCAACACATTAAAGATGAAGCGTGATTCTCGAATATGCGAATCAAAATCGGTGGTCGAAGATTCGCCACCCACAGGGATCAAGCCGGGCACATAGAAATCACGCCCCAGTCCGCGCGCAGGCATCGAACCACCGCTGTAACGAGACATCATCATGTCGTGCTTCATAAACCCGGAGAACTTAAACTCGGTTCCAGGCCCCGATGGACGGTTGGCTTTTTCTTCCTCCAGCTTGGCCAGGCGCGCCTCAACTTCAGCATGGCGGCCGCCTTGCATTTGTGCTTGGCGGGCCTCACGTGCTTCTTGTTGCGATTCTTGTCGAGATTCTTGTTGGGACGCTTGAGCCTCAACAAGTTGCTTCACCATCCGCTCAAGCTCAGCGATTCTTGCCTCCAGTTCAGCCTCTCGCGTAGGCGCATCGGCCAAGGCCGTGGTTGCCCCCAAAATCAAAGCCAAACCAAGGGCTGGCCGCATACTCCCTAATTTCATGATGTTCTCCTGCTGTTTTTCCAGTATTTTTTGCTTGTTTTTGTCTCTGACCCCAACCCTTCTACCCACCGAGTGCACCTCTAGCCTATTGGACTTTAGTCCAATACGGCCAAACAGGCCCAGTTGACTAGACTGACCAAGCAATGGTTTTATTGGGGCGAGTCAAAGCTAAGGGACCTTTGGCTGGCCTTTTACTGATGAGGAGTCAGAGAACGATGAAAGACAATCAAGCGGCAGCCTACTGGTCTGCCAACATCCGCATTATTTTCATTTGCCTGGCCATTTGGGCCTTGGTGTCGTTTGGCTTTGCCATTTGGTTGCGGCCAATGCTGGCAGCTTTACCCTTTACCATTGGTGGCACCGACCTGGGCTTTTGGTTTGCCCAACAAGGCTCAATCATCACCTTTATTGGGCTCATTTTCTATTACACCTGGTACATGAATCGACTCGACCGTCGATTCGGTGTCGACGAAGAATAAGGGGCCCATCATGGATCAATTTACGCTGAATCTTATTGTGGTGGGCGCGAGCTTCGCGCTGTATGTGGGCATCGCCATTTGGGCCCGAGCCGGCAACACCTCGGATTATTACGCCGCTTCCAGGGGCGTCAACCCCATCGTCAATGGCGCCGCCACCGCGGCCGATTGGATGTCGGCTGCCTCGTTCATCTCCATGGCGGGCTTGATTGCCTTTGTGGGTTATGGCAACTCCAGCTTTTTGATGGGCTGGACCGGTGGTTATGTGCTGCTGGCACTGTTGCTCGCGCCTTACTTAAGAAAATTTGGGCGCTTCACTGTGCCTGAGTTCATTGGTGATCGGTTTTATTCCAACACCGCCCGCATCGTGGCGGTGATTTGTTTGTTGGTGATCTCCATTACCTATGTGATCGGTCAGATGACCGGCGCTGGCGTGGCGTTTTCGCGGTTCTTGGAAGTTGAAAACACCACAGGGCTTCTGATCGCCTCCACGGTCGTGTTTGTTTATGCCGTCTTGGGTGGCATGAAAGGCATCACCTACACCCAGCTGGCCCAATACTGTGTCTTGATCACCGCCTACACCATCCCGGCGGTGTTTATCTCGTTGCAGCTGACCAACAATCCTGTTCCGGCCTTGGGTCTGTTTTCCACACACGCCGAATCGGGTTTGCCACTGCTGACCAAGCTTGATCAGGTATTGATGGAGTTGGGCTTCCAAGACTACACAGGCTCGCATGGCTCGACCATGAAC
>JAGYMV010000128.1 GCA_018400355.1 Wenzhouxiangella sp. | reverse complement strand
GTTGGGTTCAACGCCTGGGTGGTTGCGTTATCGGCTACCCAAACGTTATCGCCGCACCCATCAAAAACCAGTTTGTATTGGGCAAAAACAGGTTTGGTTCTTGCTGGAGTTTTTGGCCGATGACGGTGCGTTTGCACTCGATCAAGTCGCTGAGCCGGAGTTCGATGCCTACCGTTGGGTGGATTTTTGGTACCCACCCAAACATGTGATTGAGTTCAAGCGCCCCGTATACCGACGGGCACTCGAGTTTTTCGAGCCGCTGTTGGCACAGACCAGCCCGGTTTGATGCCACCATTGAATCCACTTTTTCATCCGCGCCCAAATAGGATATTGATGATCATGAACAAACCTTTGAGTCTCTTGGCTGTAATAACAGGCCTATGCATTGCTTTTCTCCATCACCCACTGGGGGCACAAACAGCCATGGATGCGGATTCCAACCAAGCCATCTTTTCTGAACAAGACTTGGCCATCGCTCGATCGTTGAGAGCACAAGGCCTTGAGGGCAATGGTGGTTTTGATGTGGTCGAAGAGCTCACCACGTTGATTGGGCCTCGCCTGGCTGGAAGTCCTGCCGATGCCCAGGCCGTCGAGTGGGCCAAAGCTTATCTGGAAAAAGAAGGGTTTGATCGAGTCTGGCTTGAGCCCGCCACTTTCCCCACTTGGCATAGAAACATGGAAAAAGCCACCATCGTCTCCCCAGTTGAGCGTGAGATGGTGACCTTGGCGTTGGGCTTTTCACCGGCCACACCCGAAGGTGGTGTTCGGGCTGAGGTGGTGATGCTCGATGACTATGAGGCGCTTGAGGCCGTGGACGCCTCTCAAGTTGAAGGCAAGATCATCTTTGTTAGAAACCGCATGGAGAGAGCGCGTGATGGGGCGGGTTATGGCCCAGCTGTGAGAGCGCGTTCGTTGGGTGCCCGCATCGCCGCTGAAAAAGGTGCGGTGGCTTATGTCATCCGCTCCATTGGTACCTCCACCAATCGCTTTGCTCACACCGGCTCACAGCGCTTTGATGTCGGGGTGCGCTCTTTGCCTGCTGTGGCCATCTCCAATCCAGACGCCGATCAGCTCGAGCGGGTGATGGGCTTGGGCGAGCCTGTCGCCATGCACATTGAAGTCGATGCAGAATTTGTTGAGTCATACACATCCCACAACGTGATTGCTGAAATCACTGGCGCCAAGTATCCAGATCAAGTGGTGGCCATTGGCGCACACCTCGATTCGTGGGATGTGGGCACTGGCGCACTCGATGATGGTGCCGGCATTGGCATCGTGACAGAAGCTGGGCGTTTGATCAAAAGCTTAGACCAACGGCCTGATCGTTCCATCCACATCATCTTTTTTGCGGCCGAAGAAATTGGGTTGTGGGGTGGTCGAGCGTGGGCGGAGAAAAACAAGGACAATTTTCATGCCATCCAAGTCGGTGCCGAATCCGATTTTGGGGCTGGACCCATCTATGAGATCAGAGCCAAAGTCAGTGATGAGGCCAAGCCAGTGATTCGTGCCATCGCCGAAGAGCTTGCACCTTTGGGGATTGAATTTGGGGGCTGGGGTGCTTGGGGTGGGCCTGATTTCAGGCCGGCTGGGGCCTACGGGATGGCCGCGATTGATCTCAGACAAGATGGCGCAAACTACTTTGACTATCACCACACAGAAAACGACACGCTGGACAAAATCAACCCCGAAAACATGGTGCAAAACGCCAGTGCTTATGCTGTGTTGGCTTGGCTCTCAGCACAATCGCCTGTTGGCTTTGGTTCAGGCCCTGATCTGATTGGGTCGAATTGATGAGACCCAGTGACTTGGGGCGTGGTGTGTGAAAAAGCGGCTACTGCTCAATCTTAGAAACGTGCCCGATGATGAAGTCGATGAGGTGCTCGCGTTATTGACCGAGCACCACATCGAGCACTACATCACCCCCGCCGGCCCGTTTGGAATCAGTGGTGGCGGCATTTGGGTCAGAGACATGGAAGACTGTGACCGGGCCAAAGAATTGTTCGATGAGTACCAAGCAAAACGGGCGGTGCGGGCCGCTGAAGAAAAAGCCAGCGCCAAAGCGCGCGGCGAGCATGAAAGTCTTTGGTCCTTGTGGCGTCGACGCCCAGGGCATGTGGCCCTGATGCTGATCTTAAGCGCCATGATTTTGATGATTTTCTTTGCCCCCATGCTCCAAATCGCCCAATCGGTTCGCTAAGCCAGGGCATCACCTCAGTCGTTCATCCTGTCGAATGAGCGTTCAATGCGAATTCAATGCGGCGTGGACCACAACACCTGAAGCACCGCTTCGCCGTAGCGCTTGAGCTTGTGGCGTCCGACCCCGTGGACTTGCCCGAGCTCTTCTAAGTCATCGGGCCTGGCCTCAATAATCGCTTGAATGGTTTGGTCATGGAAGATCACATACGGTGGCACCTTGAGTTCATGCGCCATCTCCAAGCGCCAATTTTTAAAGGCTTGCCACAAGGGATCTGTGTTTTCGATCTCTGATTTAACCGATGCAGATTTTTGAGGTCTGGCGAGCGTGTCAGTGCGACACGACAGACGTTCTTCGCCTCGAAGCAGCCCCCTAGATTGCTCGGTCAGTTGTAAACCCCCATGGCCATCGGGGTCGGGTTCAATGTAGCCTTTGGCCAATAATTGTCTAAGCACCGAAAACCAAGCCTCTTTGTTCAACTCTCGGCCAATCCCAAACGTGCTCAATTGATCGTGTCCCAATCGCGTGATGCGCTCTGTCAAACGGCCATGCAAGACATCTAAGATGTGGGTGGCACCGAAACGTTGGCCAGTCCTAAAAATGCACGACAGGGCCTTGCGTGCTGCTTCAGTGGCATCCCAGGTCTCGGGTGGAGACAGACAATTGTCGCAACCACCGCAAAGGCCTGGGTGGTGTTCATTGAAATAGCCCAACAAGACAGGCCGGCGACATTCGGCGTGTTCTAAAAATGCCAAC
>JAGYMV010000127.1 GCA_018400355.1 Wenzhouxiangella sp. | reverse complement strand
CTGAGCCTCACGTGCGCCACTGGCGCGCGCCGCCTCAACAAAGTCTTTGTTTTTCAAGCTCAAGGTTTGCCCACGCACAATGCGCGCCATATCCAACCAATTGATGGCACCAATGGCAATGAAGATCAAAAAGATGTTCCTGCCAAAAATCACCATCAACAAAATCACAAAGAACATAAACGGCATGGCGTACACCGCATCCACCAGGCGCATCATGACATTGTCGACGCGGCCACCAAAATAACCCGCCACGGCACCATAACTGACCCCGATCAGCAACGACACCAAGGTTGAAATGATTCCAACCAGTAAAGAGATTTGTCCACCGATTAGCGTTCGAACAAACAAATCTCGGCCCAGTGCGTCGGTGCCGAACCAATGGCCCGTTTCGACAGACGGTGGAGACGAGTAATGCGCCCAGTCTGGAATCTCATGGTCCCAGTCACTCAATAACGGCCCGATCAGAACCAACACCACCATCAAGGCCAGCACCACCAAACCTGCAACCGCGGCTTTGTTTTTTAACAACCGGTGCCAGGCATCCACATAGAGAGAGCGCCCCATCACAGGCCGCGTGTCGAGTGCTTGCTCGAAGGCATCGCCCCGCATTGGCTTAGGTGCCTCACTCATCGTTTCACCTCATTCGGGTCGTCATACCGAATGCGTGGGTCGAGCCAGGCATAGAGTAGGTCCACCAAAAAATTAAATGCGATGATCAAGATGCCATACAAAATCACCACCCCCATGACCAGGGTGTAATCACGATTGAGCGCGCCTTGAACAAAATATGATCCAATGCCTGGGATCGTGAAGATTCGCTCCACCACGACAGAGCCTGTCAAAATCCCAGCCGCTGCTGGTCCCAGATAAGACAAGACCGGCAACATCGCAGGCTTTAATGCATGGCTTAATAAAATGTCTTTTTCGGGCATGCCTTTGGCCCGCGCGGTTCGAATGAAACCCGAATGCAACACCTCAATCATCGAGCCCCGAGTGATGCGAGCCACATAAGCGATCATGGGCAACGACAAAGTCACCACAGGCAACAACATTCGATCAAAACTAAACGCCCAACCCCCGGCCGGGAGCCACCCCAACACGATGGCGAACACCAAAATAAGCACCGGCGCCATCACAAAAGCCGGCACGGATATGCCAATCATGGCCACGCTCATCACGGTGTAATCAATCGCTTTGTTTTGGTTCACCGCCGCCCAAATGCCGATGGGGATTCCAATTAACAGCGCCAGCAGCAAGGCCAAAAACCCCAACACAAAAGACACCGGCGCGCCTTGGGCAATCAAATCGTTCACCGTCCAATCGAGATAGTGGAAAGACGGCCCAAAATCAAACTGCGCGATTTGCCACAGGTAGCGCCCGTATTGCATCACCAAAGGCTCATCCAGGTGGTATTTGGCCGCCAGATTGGCCTCCACCTCGGGCGCCAGTGCCCGTTCAGAATCAAATGGCCCACCGGGTGCCACCCGAATCAAGAAAAAGGCCACCGTGATCAACAAAAACAAAGTGGGCACCGCCGAGATCAGACGCTTGATGGAATAGCCCAGCATCAGTTGGCCACCCCTGAGACATCGCCTAATGTCCCGGTCTCATCACCAGCTGATGGAGCAGGCTTTTCTTTTAATAAGTACATAAAGCGTGTGGGGTGGCGGTCCATGACGTTGTTTTCCCAACCTTTGAGTGTGGGGTCAATCAGGCGCTTGGACACATAAACAAACACGGGCAAGATCACTTGGTCGGCCAACAAAATACGCTCTGCCTCGGCCATCAGATTGCGACGGCGGGCATCAATCCGCTCAGCGGCCGCGCGTTCCAGCAAATCATCATAAATGGGGTTGTTGTAGCCGGCGTCGTTGCGCCCATGCTCGGAGTGGAACAGTTCTAGGAAAGTGAACGCGTCTTGGTAATCACCAATCCAGCCCGACCGAAACACCTCAGTGACCCGCTTTTGTGCGCGGTTGGTCAGAAACACCCGAAACTCTTCGTTGATCAGCCGCGTTCTCACACCCAACACCTGTTTCCACATCGCAGCCACCGACACCGCGATTTTGCGGTGGTTTTCTGAGGTGTTGTAGCGAAGCTCAACCGTCAAAGGCTGTGACTCAGAATAGCCTGACCGCAGATAGAGCGATTGGGCGAGCGCTTCTCGCTCGGCTTGGGTCATGTCCGCATACTCAATCTCTGGTGAGACGTAATTGGGCAGTCCCGGTGGCACCAACCCAAAGGTGGGCATTTCGCCAAACTGCGTCACCCGCTCGGTCAGGATCTCTCGATCAATCGCCAAAGACAAGGCTTGGCGAAGCGCGAGGTTGTCTGCAAAGGGCTCTCGGGTGAGGTTGAACGAGAAGAAATAAGTCCCAAACCATGGGCTCACCGACAGCGCATTCGATAAGTTCTCTGACAACCAACGAAACTGTGCGCTCGGCACCTGATACGTCCACTGCAAATCGCCCGAGCGGAAACGGGTGAACTCGGTGTTCTCATCTTCAAAGGGATAAAACACCACCCGCTCAATGAGGGTTTGGTCCGCCAGTCGATAGTGCGGGTTTTTAATCAATTCGATTTGAGAGCGCACCTGCCAATCGGCCAATTGATAGGCCCCATTGGAGACCAGCCGACCCGGGCGAACATGACCGCTGCCGTGTTCTTCCACGCTGGGCCGGTAGACGGCGAATGTGGTCGGGTGGGTCAGTAGGCCCAAAAAGTAAGGCGTTGGATCAGACAACTGGACCTGGAAGGTGAGCTCATTGAGCGCGCTCACCCCCAACTGATCGGGCGCCATGTCACCAGCCAAAATGGCTTCGGCATTGAGGACGGGGGCCAACATTCGGGCATACGTTGCAGCCGTGGTCGGGTCCACCACCCGTTGCCAAGACCACACAAAATCCTGAGCGGTGACTGGCTCGCCATTGCTCCAGCGGCCATTGGGGTCTAAATAAAAGGT
>JAGYMV010000126.1 GCA_018400355.1 Wenzhouxiangella sp. | reverse complement strand
GAGCCTGGTCTTGGTGTTGGGGCTTGTTTGTTGGAAATTTTATAGCTATCGCCGATCTTGCCTGAAGAAATTATTCGAGCTCAGTGAACACAAATTGTCTCATTCGACTCAATCCCCTCCCAGCCACAAACCTGTAAGCGAAGCCGAGGCGAGGCATCAAGTCAGTTTAGAAGCTGAGGTTGGGTTGGCGGCCAAGGTCAAAAAAAATGTCAAACAAAATGTCAAACAAAGGGTTGTTGATCGTTTGCTCCATACTGTAAGTCAGCAGCCTGATCCTTTCTATGCCATTTATATCAAGATCATCAAAGTGCTGGCTACTGAGGCCCTGCTCAAAGACCCCGAACTTGATGTGTCCAAGTTGGCCGACCACATTGGCAGTAACCAGAAATATGTCTCCCAAGCAATTGCGAAATTTGGTGCTGAGGGTGGTTATTACGAGTTGATCAATCACCACCGGACTCTATTGGCCATCAGGCTGCTGCAAGGTGATTGTGAGCAAATAAAGATATCCACGATCGCTTATGAGTGTGGTTTTTCTTGTAGGTCAACATTTTACTCGGCATTTCGCCATATGACAGGCATGACCCCAATTGAATATCGTCAACAGTGGCACAGAATTCATTCAATTGAAATTCCTCCCAAGATCACTATAGATAGCGCGCCATAAAATCGATCCTTATCCGTCTGGTGCCAGCGATCACGCTATTTTGGCTTCAGATTGATTTGGCTTAAATGTCTGGATGCTAGGTGATCCTTGCGCTAACAACGTCTTGGTCAATTGCTTGATCACCATTCCACCTCAAATCCAATCACCCAGGTTGGCTTTTTAAAGCACTCAGGCACGGCTATCCGTCTGTAATGGTTGGATGATGCTGTTAGCTGTACATGGTTTTCAGTTAGCGATACAGGTCATGGTGTCTTGGTTGGTATGCTGACTGTGTTGAGAGTGCTCCAAGGTGAATCAGTACCTGCTCTGGCCAGTGTGGCCATTTAGCGATCTAAGTTCAGCAATCCAAGCAGCATTGGAGTGTCACTTTCAATTAGGACAAAAACATGAGTAAAAAACCAATGATATTAAAGCGCTCTTTGTTAACAACAGGCATCGCGCTGGCCATGGGGCTGACTCTTGGGCTATCGCAGGCCACATGGGCAGATTCGGACAATTCAGATCTTGAAGTCAAAGCCGGCTTGGTTCAGGCCATGACCCTCGACTGCACGGCAAGCTCCTTAAGCTTTGGTATCACCCGATTCAGCGAACTGGACCGCACTGCAGACACCGTGTTGACACTGGACCCCGGTACTCAGATGATCGTAGTGACCGCTGGTGAGGGGGGGGTCGGTGTGACAACTGGCACCGGCTCAGCTGGAATGTGCACTGTGTCGGGCTCAGCTGCAGTGGTGGATACTGCTTTGAATGTGACGATAGCTGGGACGACACCTGCTGCTGCAACACTGGCATTGGAAGGAGCGGACAACGCCATTGAAGGTTTGGCTGAGCCAGGCGTGGGAGCGAGCCTCTCAATCTCCCTGTTCACCATCGATGGGGCCCCTGCCATCGATGAAACCGGAGGATCAACGATCAGTATCGGTGGGACGCTGACCATCCCTATGGAACTGCTTATAGGGCATATGGGTGGCTACCAAAACACCATTTTAGTCGGTGTTACTGATGTCTTATGATGCGCCTAGGTTAGCAATGCCATCAAGACAGTTCTGAGCATCTCATCCCAGTCTGTCACGTCTAAAGTGATTGGCTGGGGTGGGCTTTTTTTGGGTGATCTGCGCGCAGCCGATACCGCAGCGGTCTCGACCGTGAGCACCATTCAAACCGCTCCCAGCACTACTCGTGCGAGATAAATTGGGCGGCTATGGCGCCCACCACGCAAGCCAGTGTTGACGATGGCTTTGGGATTTGGGTCGTGCATTGTTCCGCCAAAACCGAACACAAGTAGAGCAAAAATGAAGCGATTAATGAAGCAATTCACGTCGATGAAAAAAACCATCAAGCAGGCCTTTGCATGGATCACAAGCCTGGTCACTGCCACGGCGTTTGTGGGTTTGACATCGACATACGCGTGGGCGATTTCGGTGTCGATCAGCGACAACGTGGTGGTGTTGGATACCCGCGAGCGCTCGGGCGAGATTGAGTTGCTGAGCATGACCCCCTCTGCGGTGGAGTTTGAGGTCAGCGCAATGGATCTGCCCGAAGGCCTGGCCGATGGGCGTCAATACCTGCGTTGGTCGCCCGAGCGGGTATTGGTACCAGCCAACCGCGCCACTCCCTTGCGGATGGTCTTTCGGCCGCCCGCTGATCTGGAAGCGGGTGAGTACATCGTGCGCCTGGCCGTGCTGTCTCGCCGAGTGGATTTTGAGCCCGACTTTGGCTCTGGAGATGATGAGGCAGAAATCGATGCCGACAACGCCTTGGCCGTTGGCGTCGCAATTCAGCCAATGTTGCCGGTGACGGTCTACATTCGCCACATGGTCGACTCGCCTGAGTTGGTGATTGGTGATTTTGTGCCGGCCGAGGATGATGACACCAGCCACGGACACTTCATGGTCGAAAAACATCCTGATGCCATCAGTTTTGTGGGCACGGTCGCGCTGATCGGTGCCAACACCGGTAATGCCTTGACATCCGGTAGGTTGCGGATGGCCCAAACCGCCAATCAGCGCCGCATTCGAGTGCCACGCGATGAGACCGAAGCGGCGTTGACCGAGCCGGTGTGCTTGCACGTCTGGCCCAGCTTCCCACCCCGAGGTGAGCCTGAGCGGTGGCTTTGCAGTGAGTGAGTTCAAACCGATGTATGGCGCGAGCAACCCAGGCCTTGATCGGCTTGGTGTTTGCGGTGGCATGGGTGGGGCCGGCGCTGGGGCAAGTCCCCGATGGTGCCACCCTGTTGCTGGCCAAACTGCAGCTCAACGGCCAAACCCTCGACGACTTTGAAGATGTGATGCTCGACCCCGATGGGGTGGTGTATCTCCCCCTCGAGAC
>JAGYMV010000125.1 GCA_018400355.1 Wenzhouxiangella sp. | reverse complement strand
CGGATTGAGGCCGGCGTATCGCGCCACGCGTTCACGGTCAGCCTCAACCCAGCCCAGATCCAATCCCTCGAGTTGATAGGCAAAGCGGTTTCGTTCAGGCGCCACAAAGTGAAGGCCTGTGTAATGAAAGACCCAGTTATTCTCGTTGTAAAGAAGCTGATTTTCTAGGCCCCAGTCCAGCCTTTTTTCATTGATATACATATCTTCTAGGTGCACGCGTGGCGGCAGTGGGTGTGCACTGATGTTGCTGGGCTTGAATACGGACACGCCATTGATGCCACCGAAATAAAGCGAGCCATCTCGTGCCTCATGGACCACGCCGGTGTTGAATTCATAGGCCTGCAATCCATCATCAAGGTCAAAATTCAGCACATTGGACGTGCTGGGGGTGACCCGTGATAACCCCCGATTGCTGCTGGCCCAGATATGACCTAGGCTGTCTTGGGCGATGGCATAAATGGTCACATCCGGAAGCCCATTGTCTTCTGACCACACGCGCTGGGTCTCAAGAGCAATGCCTTGATCGGTCTGTCGAATGTTGGCCTCAAAAAGACCAGCGGCTTCTGTCCCAAGCCACACCGTGTCATTGTCCAAAGCGAGCATTGAAACCACTCGAAGCTGCTCGGGATTGGAGGCTGCGGTCTTTGTGGAGTCACTTTGAGGCTTGGGGATATTAATGGCCTGAACGGTTTGATTCCATGGCATCACGGCAAAAAATGAATCCTCTGCTGCCACCAAGACAGTGCCATCAGTGAGCACCTCGACGGCACCCAAACGCAAGAAGTCCAACTTTTCGGGCAGCCAGGTGAACCGGCGGGCACTGACCCAATCGCCTGCAGAATTGAATTCGTGTTGCACAAGAGTCTGACCGATGGCCTGATACAAAAAACGGCCATCGGGACTAAATGCCAAGGCCCGATGTCGCGTGAACTGATCGGGATGTTCAGAATGGATGGTGAGGGTGCGATCATTGGCATCGGCCATGCCCAAATATCGAACGCTGTTGAACCACACCTCGCCGGTGACGGGGTGTGTGGCCATGGATCGAATGCGCATGCGGTTGACGTCGACCCCATGGTTATTGTCTGCAGTGACAAATGATGTTTTCTCAAATCCCTGGTTGAGCTTGGCGTGCCAGAGTTCAATGCCCCCATCATCAAGACCCACCCAAAGATACTGGTCTTGATCGACTCTTTGCTTGCCAATGCCCCGAACCACATAGGCTGGCCGGGTGAGGTTTCTGATGTGGGTGAAACGATGTCGCTGGGGAATATAGCGTGCCACGCCTCCGAGTTTGGCACCGATCCAAATGACACCAAACTCGTCTGCAAAAAGATCATAGCCACCCCAGCCAACGGTCGGCGGTAAAGATTTCTCGTCTAAGGGGTCGTGGTTGAAAGATTGAAAGCTTTGCTCGGTGGGCCGATACACACCCACAACATTGGCCACTGAGACCCAAATCAAACCGTCCCCACTGGTTTCGATAAACATGGCCGGTCTGTTTTCAGCCAAATCAAGATCAATGGTGTGGTTCAATTGCTCAGTCCATTGTCTGGGCGCGAGTCCGCTGTCATCTAAGACCACACGAATGAGTGCTTCGCGTGTGAACAGCCAGAGTCCGCCGAGGTGGTCTGTGTTTACGGCCAGTACCTGATCACTGGCCTCGCCATATTCGCTTGGTTTGATGGTGCTCAGCCGTTGCCCTGAGGCGGGGTCAATCAATCGCAGGCCATCGTCTCCCGCCCATGCCAAATGCCCTAAGGGTGTGATGGCCAAGAGCGATTGCCCAAAATCCTTATCGGTGCCATCACTCGCTCTCGATGAATGGTGGCGTAGTGAGTGGTCTTGACACGCCGACTTCCAAAGGTTTGCGCCATCACTGAACCACATGGCGCCATTGTTGTCTTGAATATTGGAGCCAATTCGGCCACTGGATTGTTTGCCAACCAACTCAACCGCGTGAACCTCTTGGCTGGCTGGATCAATCCGCCAAGCGAGGTTGGAGAAAATGGAGATGATTTGATCATCGCAGAATGGTTGAATGCCATTAATCATGGAAAATAGAGGCGAACTGGGCCTTGGGTCTACTTCAAAGACTCTTTTCATTTCCTTTGTTTCTGCATCAAGCCGGGTGATGCCAAATTCGGTGGTGATCCACAAATCCCCCAATGGGCCATTGTGAAAGCCGGTGACTGAACCGCGGGTTAAAGAATTGGGGTCGCTGGGGTCGAAACGGAAAGACCGAATTCCATGGCCATCGAATCGGTCGGCAGCATTTTGTGTGCCAATCCACAAGTAACCATCGCGGTCTTGGGTGAAGGCGAACACGTTGGACTGTGAGAGGCCCTCAGACAGTGAGAGTCGATCGAACACGATGCGGGCATCAGAAGCCGACCCCAAACTCGGTATGAGGCCCATGAGCGCACCCGCCAAAGCCGCCAACAAGCCACATTTGGCGCTATGATAAGACATCGCCATGCAGACACCATTCCCCTTTGATCCAGATATAAAACGCGAGGCCACGTTCTCCAGTTGCCAGCGCTATCGGTACAGCTTACTCCGAGAGTGGTCTGCAACGCAAAGCAAGGTCTTGTTTGTTGGTCTCAATCCTTCTACTGCGGATGCCGAACTGGACGATCCAACCATCCGGCGGTGCATTGGTTTTGCCAAAGCTTGGGGTTTTGGGGGTCTTTATATGGGCAACTTATTTGCCTTCCGATCCACTGATCCAAAGGGACTGTTGACTGCATCGGACCCCGTGGGCCCGGACAACGATGCGGTCTTGTTGCAACTGGCCCAAGCAGCGGGTTTGGTGGTTGCGGCTTGGGGCAATCATGGGGCATGGATGGATCGGGCAGGGCAGGTCAAATCCTTGTTTGGCCCACTCTCCATTCTCAAGCTCAATCGCTCAGGGCAACCAGCACACCCGTTGTATCTCAAGGGAGATTTGCGTCCGATGCCTTGGATGGAATAGCGGGTTGAGTGACCAATTGACTCGCAGATTGA
>JAGYMV010000124.1 GCA_018400355.1 Wenzhouxiangella sp. | reverse complement strand
CCCGGTCTGTGATCAAACCCCAGTTTTAAAAAGCGCGGTTGAAACTCAAAGCTCCACTGGGTCAACGTCCACATGCCAGCGGACTTTCTTGGCCGTGGGTAGATCATAAAGACGTGGCCAGGTGCTTGAGATGCCATCGATCAAGGCCCGCCGAGAGGGGGCTTGGATCCACAGCTGATAGCGCCAATAGCCCCCACGTTTGGGCATGATGGAGGCGATTGGGCCTTGGACTTGAAGGCCGGCTTGGGCCAGTGGCGCCATGGCCGATCGCAAAAACGCAATCACAGCCTCGGGCTGGTGCGCCTCGGCGCGCAGCAACACCAAAGCCTCGCTCGGCGGGAGTCCTGCTGCTTGTCTCTCGTCTAATAAGCGCGCGGCAAAGGCTCGGTAATCGCCTTGGCACAATTGGGTCAGTAGGGCGTGTTCGGGGTGTCTGGTTTGCAACACAAACTCAGACACCTGGCCTGAGGTGCTGGCGATTCGCCCAGCACGGCCAGCGACTTGATAGACCACTTGGCCCAAGCGTTCGGGCGCGCGAAAATCACCACTGAACAAGGCTTGGTCCACATCCAACACCGCCGCCAAAGTGACTTTGGGCAAATGGTGGCCTTTGGCGAGCATTTGGGTGCCCACCAAAATACACGGCCCACCGTCTTTGACCTCGGCCAATAGCCGTTCGAAGTCATGGCGTCCGCTCATGGCATCGCGGTCGACTCGATGTACCGGCCAATCGGGGAATAGACCTGACAAGACGGTTTCCAAGCGCTCGGTGCCGGTGCCCAACGGCACCAGTTGCGGGTCTCCACAGCTGGGGCAACGCCTGGGTGTGGGAGACTGATGGCCGCAATGATGGCACTGCAAACGCTGCTGGCTTTGGTGGAGCGTCATGTGCGCGCTACAACGGTGGCAATCGGCTTGCCAACCACAGGCTTGGCACATTAAGACGGGCGCAAACCCTCGGCGGTTTCGATACAACAACACTTGGCCACCACGCTTGAGGTGCCCAGCAATCTTATCGGTCAATTCGGGAGAGAGCCCATCGTGTTGGCCGCGTTGGTCCAAAATCCGCCAGGTCGGTTGGATGGCATCACCGGGCCGTTCATTCAACACCAAGGTCTGATAGCGGCCTTGTTTGGCGTTGTTCAAACTCTCCAGTGAGGGCGTGGCCGACCCCAAGACAATGGGGATGTCGAGTGATTTGGCGCGCACCACCGCCAGGTCGCGGCCTTGATAACGCGCCCCATCCATTTGTTTGAAGGAGGCATCGTGTTCTTCATCGACCACCATCAAACCAAGCGACTGGAATGGCAAAAACACCGATGAGCGGGTGCCAATGACCACCTGCGCCCGACCGGCCATGGCATCCTGCCAACAAGACAGCCGCTCGCCCTCACTCAAGTCTGAGTGATAGACGTGGCACCTCACCCCCAGCCTGGATTCCACTCGTCGGATCAACTGCGCGGTCAGACCAATCTCTGGGATCATCATCAACACTTGCAACCCCCGATCCAGCGCGTGGCGGGCGGCTTGCAAATACACTTCCGTCTTGCCACTGCCGGTGACCCCAGCCAACAAAAAGGCTTGATAGCCATCGGGCTTTGAGACAATCGCATCCAAAGCCGCCGACTGTTCGGCATTCAAGGTGGGGCCAGGCACAGGACTCATGGTCTCGATCAGCGCCGTTGGTGTGATCCAGCCTTTGTCCACCAAGGTCTTTAAGGTGGCCGCTTTGATGCCGTGCTCGGTCAATTGGGTTTTGGTGCGCGCGCCTTGGCGCAAGGCGTCCATCGCTTTGGCTTGAGCGGGCGCGCGTTTGGATGTTTCCTCAGCAGCGGCCACATGCCCGGCTGGGGTCAACTCGAACCCATTGGGGCCGGCGGCCCGAAACGCTTTTGCTCGTCGAAGCGCCGGTGGCAATAAGAGTTGCGTGGCCTCGCCCGTGGGGTAGGCGTAGTAGCGAGACGCCCAGGCGTGTAAGGCCAATAAATCGGGCCCAATCAAGCCCTCATCGAGCACCGCCTCAATCGCTTTGAGTTTGTTGGCAGGCGTTTGGCTCTCCCCATGCCCCAACACCAGCCCCACCAAGCGGCGGCGACCAAAGGGCACCAACACCCGAGAGCCCACAGGCGGCAGGGCGTGGCCTGGGACTGGCAGATAATCAAAGCATTGGGGAAGCGGCACCGGCAGGGCGATCTGAGCCACCGCCTGCCCGGACTGACTCATGAACACATGATCCCAACAGGCTCAATGAATCCAACCACCGCCGTTCAATCTTGGCCTGCTGAATCCATGGGCAACAAACGATGCGCCAATAGGGTCTCTGCGTTTTCAAAGCCCATCAAATCGGCCAAGATGCGGGCCGATTCCAGCAAATAAATATCGTCTTCGGGCGCGGGGGGCTGATCGTTCTCACCGCTGTTCTCACCGCTGTTCTCACCGCTGTTCTCGCCGCTGTTCTCATCGCTGTTCTCGCCCTCATCGGTCTCGGGCTCGCCCAACCCACCATTGGTCTCGCCAAAACGCTCCGCTCGGCGGGCTTCGGCCTCTTCCATCTCTTGGCGTCTCACAGCCTCAGACAAGGACACAAACTCGCGTTCGGCGTCTTCTTCCCACTTGGCCACGTCTTCAACGAGCTCGATCAACTCAGGATCGCTCTCTAAGCGGGCCATATGCTTGGCCTGAGCCTCGGCAATCAATGGACTCAAATCGGCCACCGGCTCATAGTCGGTCGCCTCGATCTCAGCCCAAGGCAGGGCGTATTCCAACGCGCTTTCACCCACATCCTCTGGATCACCCGGTGTGGGCAAACGAATGTCTGGCCACACCCCTTTGGCTTGGGTTGAGCCACCCGCCACACGATAAAACTGGGCCATGGTGAGTTTGATCTGGCCCAAACCGACATCGGATCGGGAGATGTTGTCGAGATCGATGAGGTTTTGGACGGTGCCCTTGCCAAAGGTGGGCTCGCCGATGATCACCCCGCGACCATAGTCTTGAATGGCGCCGGCAAAAA
>JAGYMV010000123.1 GCA_018400355.1 Wenzhouxiangella sp. | reverse complement strand
TCGAGGCGTTTTCGCCCACCCAACGTGGGGCGGGTGGCATTGGTCACACCGGGACCAATTAGTAGTAGGCGTAGTCTCTAAACAAATGAGACAAATCGCCACCCCAGCGGCCTTCAAATGAACGCACTTTCTCCTGGGCTGGGGTGGTGCCTCGCTCAATGATTTCTTCTAACGGCACCAAGAAGCCACCTTCGTGATCACCTGAGCCGCTCAAGCGTTGCCGTCTGGCCAAGCCATCCCTGGCCATGGCAACGCACTCACGCGCTATCTCGCGCACCGATGTGCCAGCAATGGTCGCATCGAGGCCGTGGATCGCGACCTCGTCTCGAAGCGCGGCCCTTTCTTCGGCCGACCAAGGTTTGATCAGATCCAGACAATGGTCGAGGTTGGTTTGGTCATACAGCAAACCCACCCAGAAAGCCGGCAGGGCACACAGGCGGCCCCATGGTCCACCATCGGCCCCCCGCATTTCCAAAAAGCGTTTCAATCGAACCTCAGGGAAAGCCGTGGTCATGTGGTCTTCCCAATCCGACAGGCGCGGATATTCACCAGGCAAGGCCGCCAGCCGACCCGCCATGAAATCCCTAAAAGAAGCGCCCGCGGTGTCGATGTATTTTCCGTCTCGGTAAACAAAATACATCGGCACATCGAGCATCCATTCAACATAGCGTTCAAACCCCATGCCGGATTCAAACACCCAAGGCATCATGCCGGTGCGGTCATTGTCGGTGTCGGTCCAAACATGGCTTCGATAGCTTTGATAGCCCGAGGGCTTGCCTTCTTTGAAAGGCGAGTTGGCAAACAAAGCGGTGGCGATGGGCTGGAGCGCCAAGGAGGCACGGAATTTCGCCACCATATCGGCTTCATCAGAAAAATCGAGGTTGACCTGCACCGTGCAGGTGCGTTTCATCATATCCAAACCCATGGTCCCGACTTTGGGCATGTAGTTTCGCATGATCACATAACGGCCTTTGGGCATCCATTCGATGTCATCGAGCGTGGCGGTGGGGTGGAAACCCAGGCCAATAAACCCGATGCCCAGCGGCTCAGCCACTTCCCTGACCTGCGCCAGGTGGGTGTTGACCTCGTTGCATGTTTGATGAAGGTTGTCCAAGAGCCCGCCCGAGAGCTCCAGCTGACCACCGGGTTCTAAGGTGATCGAGCAGTCGTCTTTTTTCAAGGCAATGGGATAGTCACCCTCACAAACGGGCACCCAGTTAAAGCGCTCGGCCAAGCCATCCAAGACAGCTCGGACGCCCCGTGGGCCGTGATAAGGTAGAGGCTCTAGGGTATCGGTTAAAAACCCAAACTTCTCGTGCTCGGTGCCAATGCGCCATTGGTCTTTGGGGCGCCCGCCTGCTGCCATCCATTCGGTTAAGACGTCTGCATCGGTGATAACGGGTTGGTCGCTATTGAGCGTCATGGCGCGCACCTGAGGCTAAAATGAAACCTCATTATCGCTCAGGACCTCCATGGTGTGCATGAAAACCCGATTGTCCGTTGTTGTTGATCAAGCGCTGGTCTTTGTGTTTGTGGCGGTGTGGCTGTCGTTCGCTGTTTGTTCGGTGCAGGCACAATCAGACCCGCTGCACCGTGGTGTGGGGCCTGAGCCGGATGCCTTAGACATCCACTTGGCACAAAGCATCTCGGCTTTTAACGTGCTCAGAGATCTCAACGAGGGGCTTTTGACCTTCGACGCCAAAGGGCAGTTAATAGCCGGCGTGGCCAAGCACTGGACGGTGGACATCACCGGCCGCTTGTGGACCTTTGAGCTCGACCCGGACGCCAAATGGTCTGATGGGTCTGTCATTGAGGCCAGTGATTTTGTGGCTGGGTGGCAACGCGCCATTGATCCCATGACCGGCTCGCCCACCGCTGGCATGCTCGAGCCCATTAAAAACGCAGCGGCGATCCGCATGGGGCAGGCGCGCCCCGACACACTCGGTGTTGAGGCCATTGATTCTCAAACCTTATTGGTGACCTTAAATGAGCCCACCCCTTGGTTTGAGGAACTGCTGACCCATCCTGTGATGGCGCCTTGGCCGGGAGAGGCCCCTCGCTACAGTGGCGCGTATCGCTTGGCCGAACGGTTGCCCGGTGCGCACATGCGCTTGGAAAAAAATGGCCATTACCGCCAAGCGGCCGAGGTGGCCATCGAGACGGTGTATTGGCACGTGATCGAAGAGCCCAACGTGGAGTTGGCGCGGTTTCGGGCCGACCAATTGCACATCACAGAAACCATCCCGCCAGGTCGGGTGGATTGGCTCAGAGAGGAGGTGGGTGATGCATTGAGAATCGCGCCTTATTTGGGCACCTTTTTCTTGGCCTATAACGTCGCCCGAGCACCTTTTAAAGAACAGCCCGAACTGAGAAAAGCACTGAGCCTGGTGATTGATCGGGCCCTGCTCACGCGACAAGTCTTGGGAGCTGGGGAAGTGCCGGCCTATGCCCTAGTCCCACCGAGTCTCCCGGGTTGGCAAGCGGGTAGGCCAGATTGGGCGGGTGATTCGATGGCCCAACGCATAGAAAAGGCCAAAGCGCTTTATGAGGCGGCCGGTTATGACGAAGACAAGCCTTTGGTGGTGGAGCTTCGTTTCAACACCTCTTTAAACCACCGCCGCATGGCAGCGGCTGTGGGCGCCATGTGGAAAGAGCATTTGGGCGTGCAAACCCGGCTGGTCAACGAAGAGTGGAAGGTGTTTGTGGCCAATCGTCGCCAAGGCCGCATCACCCAAGTGGTCAGGGGCGGCTGGATTGGCGATTGGCAAGACCCAGCCAACTTTTTGCAGTTGTTTGTTACGAATAGCCCGCTCAACTACACCTTTTGGTCAGATCCCGACTTCGATGCGCTGATGACACGCTCAGCCACCCAAGCCGGGACGGAACGGGTGGCAACTTTGAAAAATGCTGAGACCCGTTTGCTCGAGGAGCATGTGATCATTCCTCTGTACTACTATGTATCGAGACACTTGGTGAAATCCGAGGTCATTGGTTTTGAAGACAACGTCATGGATGTTCATTTGACACGATGGTTGGCATTGGAGTGACACCACAAAAGAAGATGTGGCGGGCGAAGGACGCATTGGTAGCGTGCTTGATGCTGGCTGCTTTGC
>JAGYMV010000122.1 GCA_018400355.1 Wenzhouxiangella sp. | reverse complement strand
AAGATCCGGTGCAAGCCGTTTCTCGGGCTTATGACTTGGTGCTCAATGGGGCAGAGATTGGTGGGGGCTCGATTCGGATCCACAACCAAACCATGCAACAGGCGGTGTTTGATTTGTTGGGCATCGATGCCCAGGAAGCCACCGAACGGTTTGGTTTCTTGTTGGAGGCCTTGAGGTATGGTTGCCCGCCGCACGGTGGCATCGCTTTTGGCATTGATCGGATTGCGGCTTTGATGGCGGGAGAAGCCTCGATTCGTGAGGTGATCGCTTTCCCAAAAACCACCAACGCAGGCTGTCCTTTGACCGGTGCGCCTTCAGGCATCGACAAAAGCCAGCTCGACGAGTTGGCCATCGCGCTGGCCAAACCCCAAACGCCAGCCGTCCCGTCTGAGGAATAGATCATGGCGCCCGTGGTCTTGGTACACGGGTTTTTGGTGGGGCCGTGGTCGATGTGGTGGCTCGAACGCCAGCTCAAACAGCATGGTTTTAGAACGCATCGATTCGAATATTCCTCGCGTCGGCTGAGCTTGAGTGAGGCAGCCAGCGAGCTTTCAAACTTTTGTCACCGCATCGATTCTCAATCCTGTCACTTGGTGGCTCACAGCTTGGGTGGCTTGGTGGCCCTGGCGATGCTGCAAGACCAAGCCAATGGTGGCTATGGCCAATCTCAGCTGTCGCCTGGTCGCTTGGTGTTGTTGGGGACCCCCGTCAAAGGGGCCAGCGCGGCTGTGGGTTTGAGTCGGTTTTCTTGGGGCGAGCGGCTATTGGGTCAAGCGCGCACCAGCCTGAGCCAGTCTTTTCTCAGCGCGCCCGATGGCTGGTCAACCACCGTCATCGCTGGAACCCAAGCTTTGGGGCTTGGGCGGGTGTTTTCGCCGTTGCCGATACCCAATGATGGGACCGTGGCGGTGGCTGAAACCACCCTAGAAAAAGCACGCTGTGTTCAAGTGAAAGCCAGCCATTCTGGGTTGTTGTTTTCGCCTCACGTGGTCAAACACACACTCAAGGCTTTGCGGGGTTAAGCCACTGGGTCACGAAGGCCCAATGCTTCGGTTAAAATTAAAGCCTTAATGATCATCTGGAGTGACTAGACCCCATGGCAGGTCATAGTAAATGGGCCAATATTCAGCACCGCAAAAAGGCCCAAGATGCAAAACGCGGCAAAATCTTTACACGCTTGGTCCGAGAGCTCTCGGTCGCAGCCCGCGAGGGCGGCGGCGATCCTGAGTCCAACCCCCGGCTGCGACTCGCGATTGATAGAGCCAACGGCGCCAATGTCCCGAAAGACAACATCGAACGGGCCATCAAAAAAGCCACGGGTGAATTGGAGGGTGTCAGCTACGAATCGCTCCGCTATGAAGGCTACGGCCCAGGTGGTGTGGCTGTGATGGTCGATTGCTTAACCGATAACCGCAACCGAACGGTGGCGGCGGTGCGACACGCCTTTAGTAAGCACGGCGGGAATTTGGGGACCGATGGCTCGGTGGCTTATCTGTTTGAGAAAAAAGGGGTGATTCAGTTCGCGCCCGGATCGGACGAAGACGCCATTATGGAAGCCGCGCTCGAGGCGGGCGCGGAAGACATCATCACCAGTGACGATGGCAGCATTGAGGTGTTAACAGAACCCGATGCCTATGAAGGCGTCCGCGATGCACTGAGAGCAGCGGGCTTGTCTTTTGAAGAAGCAGAGATCACACAAAAGCCCTCCACCATGACCGAAGTGGATGTGGAGACCGGGCAAAAAGTGTTGAATTTCCTGGATGTGTTAGAGGATCTAGACGACACGCAAGATGTTTGGTCAAACGCCGATATTCCCGCTGAAAGTTATCAGTGATGCGCATCCTTGGCATTGACCCAGGTTCTCGCACCACCGGTATTGGGATTATTGAACACGAGACTTTGGTGTATGCCGAGAATCTAAAATTGGGCTCAGGCCCGATGCCGGAGCGATTGGGTCACATCTTTCAAGCCATCACAGAAATCATTCGAGTCCATCGGCCCGTGGTGGCGTCGGTCGAGACGGTGTTTATGAACAAAAACCCACAGGTCACCATCAAATTGGGCCAGGCCCGAGGGGCAGCGATTTGTGCGGCGGTGAATTCGGGGTTGATGGTGCATGAGTATGCGCCACGCGAGGTCAAACAAGCGCTGGTGGGCCGCGGTGGGGCGGCCAAAACACAAGTGCAACACATGACGCGTGTGCTGTTAAAACTCAAAGACGATGTCGGTGAAGATGCATCGGATGCGTTGGCGGTGGCACTGTGTCATCATCACACCCATCAGACCAACCAGCGTTTGCCCACAGGAGTGCGCTTTAGATGATCGTTCGACTCTCTGGCTTGCTATTGGATGTCTCGCCTCCATCGGTGGTGATCGATGTCACTGGTGTGGGTTATCAAGTCGAAGTGCCCATGAGCGTGTTCGATCAGCTGCCCGCCATTGGCGAGCCGGTGGTTGTGTTGACTGAGATGATTGTCAGAGAAGACTCACAAACACTCTATGGCTTTCAAAGCGCGTCCGATCGGCAACTGTTTCGTGATTTGTTGAAGGTCTCTGGTGTCGGACCGAGGCTGGCTCTGGGTATTTTGTCCGGTGTCAGTGGGTCTGATTTTGCCCTGATGGTAGAGGCCGGTGATGCCCAAGCGCTGACTCGGTTGCCAGGCATTGGCAAAAAGACCGCAGAACGGCTCATTGTTGAGATGCGGGGCAAGTTGGCCGGTGTCGGTACGGATGCAAGCCATGGCAGCGTGGGTGGCAACGATGCAGCGGCCGAAGCCAGAGCAGCGCTGACTGCGTTGGGTTATTCTCAATCGGAAGCATTGAAGATGGTGCGGCAAGCCAGCGCTGATTCGCCTGAAGATGCACCCGCGCAAGCCCTGATCAAAGTGGCATTGAAACAGAAGATGACGACATGAGCATCGAAGACATTCGATTGATCGACACCCCCGACCAGCCCGAAGAGATCGCTGTCGAAGCGAGCCTTCGGCCCCAGTCATTGGCCGAGTACATTGGCCAGCAATCCATGAAAGACCGTTTGCAAATTTATTTGGAATCGGCCAAAAAACGCCATGAGGCCTTGGATCATGTCTTAATTTTTGGGCCACCTGGTTTGGGTAAGACCACCTTGGCCCATGTGATTG
>JAGYMV010000121.1 GCA_018400355.1 Wenzhouxiangella sp. | reverse complement strand
ATCGATGTCAATGTCTACCAAGAAAACCTATTCCACACCAAAATGGTGTTGAAGGATTTTGATTTGGATGACTATCTCTTTCACCGTTCGGCCGATGACTTAGACCGCCGCGAACGCCAACGCATTGAGAAACGACTCAAAAAAGAGATGCGAGAGCTGTACTACGGCAGAAATCTTTAAGCCGCTGCATCCCCACCAGCCGCTTCCAGCGCCTCGGCGGTTTCCATCCACTCTGTTTCTGCAGACTCGAGCTCGGTTTGAGTGAGTCCTCTTTTCTCAATCATCAAAGCCACTTCATCGGCTCTGTCGGGGTTGTGATACAGATCGGGGTCTGCCAATGCATCGTCTTGGGTTTGGCGCAATTGAGAGAGTTTTTCGATGCGCGCACTTAAGCTTTTGAGCTTGTTTTGTAGCGGCTTTAACTGATTGCGTTGATTGGCTTTTTCTTGCCGGCGTTGTTTCTTTGAATTGGCGGTGCCTGAGCTGGTCTCGGTTGATGTGTCCCGTTCTTTAATTTGCGCGCGGTAGTCATTGAGGTCGCCATCGAAGACGTTGAGATGTCCTTGGTGGATCAACCAAAACTGATCGACGCTGTTGTTTAGAAGGTGGCGGTCATGCGAGACAACAATCACCGCACCTTCAAACGTTTGTAGCGCCACGGTCAATGCGTGGCGCATTTCCAAATCCAGGTGGTTGGTGGGTTCATCCAAGAGCAGCAAGTTGGGTTTTTGTCGAACCAACAGGGCCAATACCAAGCGGGCTTTTTCACCGCCAGAATAGTTGCCCGCGGCGGATGTGGCCAAGTCACCACTGAAATCAAAGCCACCCAAGAAGTCTCGGATCATCTGTTCGCTGGCTTTGGTCTCCATCTGCTCATCGAGTCTGGCAATGTGCCAGATGGCGTTTTCTAATTCGTTGAGTTGTTCGATCTGGTGCTGCGCAAAATAGCCGACATTCAGCCCGCGGGCGTGACTTAAGCGCCCAGACAACGGTGGCAGTTCGCCTGCGATGGCCTTGATGAGTGTGGACTTGCCAGCACCATTTAAGCCCAAAAGACCAATCCGGTCACCCGGTGCGAGGCTGATGCTGATTGAGTCAATCACGCGGTGCTCGCCGTAGCCCAGTGCCACATCATCGAGGTGGACCAAGGGGTTGGCCACTTTCGGTGGGGTGGCAAATTCAAAGTCAAAAGGTGAGTCAAGATGGGCGGGCGCGATGGCCTCTAGCCGGCTTAGGGCTTTCAGGCGACTTTGTGCGGCCTTGGCTTTGCTGGCTTTGGCTCTAAACCGGTCGATGAACTGCTGCATGTGCGCCATGGTTTGTTGCTGTTTCACATAGGCGGCTTGCTGTTGACTCAAACGCTCAGCCCGTTGTTTCTCAAAGTTGGTGTAATCGCCTTTGTAGGTGTGCAGCTTGAGATGTTCGATATGAATGATGGTGTCGGCCACCGCATCGAGGAAATCGCGATCATGCGAGATCACGACCAATGTGCCCGGATAGTGTTTGAGCCAGCCTTCGAGCCAGGTGACGGTTTCTAAGTCTAGGTGGTTGGTGGGTTCGTCGAGCAACAGCAAGTCAGACGGGCACATCAAGGCTTTGGCCAAACTCAACCGAATGCGCCAGCCGCCCGAGAACGAGGCAATGGGGGCATCAAATTGCTCTGCAGAAAAACCAAGGCCCGCCAACAATCGCGCCGCGCGCGCATGGGCTTGATAACCCCCAGCGGCCTCTAAAGCCTCGTGAGCCGAGGCAATCGCCATGGCGTGGTCGATGTCTGATTGATCGGTTTTCGATTCGGCTTTGGTGACGGCAAGCTCAGCGGCTCGGAAAGCCTCATCCCCATCTAAGACAAAATCAATCGCTGATTGATCGAGTGCTTTGATGTATTGGGCCATGTGGGCCAAGGCCCATGCCTTTGGGATGTCCACATCACCGGTGTCGGTGGCCAATTCCCCACGCAACACCGCAAACAGGCTGCTTTTGCCAGAGCCATTGGCACCGACCAAGCCCACTTTGTGGCCTGGAAAAATGGTGGCACTGGCCGAATCCAGCAGGGTGTGGGCACCGTGTCGAACACTGATTTGGTTGAGTTTGATCATGGTTGGTTGCTTTGTATCGTGCCAGCAAGCAGCCGCTCGGATATCAAAATTCTCATTGAACGGATCGTCCCTGATTGCATCGACTTGCCCTAATGTGGTGTTGGTGAGATGATCTCAAGCGCGTTGGCCGCTGGCCTGTCACACCTTATCACCCGTCGCTTGCCAACAAGGCATTGAAGAGCGAGGAACAAGGAAATCAAATCAATGAATCTTATTGTAAAACTGATCGCTGGGATTGTCTTGGGTATCGTCATCGGGCTGATTGCGCCAGATTGGATGATTCAGGTCTTACTGACGTTTAAGGGTTTGTTTGGCCAGTTGTTGTTTTTCACCATTCCTTTGCTGATTCTATTTTTTATCACCTCAGGGATCGCGGGCCTGCCCCGCCAGTCGGGCAAGTTGCTGGGGCAAACCTTGGCTGGGGCCTACCTATCCACCATTATCGCTGGGGTGTTGGCCTTTGCAGCCGCTGCTGTTCTGGTCCCCATGCTCACCACCTCAGTGGGTGAGGCCATCAACAATGGCGGCAGAAGTTTGGCTCCATTGATTGAAATGAACATTCCGCCACTGATGTCCATCATGACCGCTTTGGTCGCGGCTTTTGTGTTCGGTCTGGGCATTGCTGCTCGTGAAGCGGTGGCGCTGAAACAGGTTTTTGATCAAGGCCGCGATGTGATTGAATCGTTGTTGGTGTCTGTGATCATTCCATTCTTGCCACTCTATATCGCTGGGGTGTTTGCCGAATTGGCAGCAGCGGGTACGGTCTTTGCCACCCTGAAAACATTTGGTGTGATTCTGGCGCTGTCTGTCAGCCTCCATTGGGTCTGGCTTTTGGTGTTGTATTCTTTGGTCGGTCTTCGGATTAAGCGCTCACCACTGCCATTGATTCGCCAAATGTTGCCCGCTTATTTCACGGCGCTGGGCACCATGTCGAGCGCTGCCACCATTCCCGTCACCCTAAAATCGGCCCAAGCCAATGGTGTAGATCCGAAGATTGCGGGCTTCACCATTCCCTTGTGTGCGACCACGCATTTGTCTGGCTCGACCATCACCA
>JAGYMV010000120.1 GCA_018400355.1 Wenzhouxiangella sp. | reverse complement strand
GTTGCGCCTGCCTGGGCCCAACAATCTGAAGCCACGGATGATGAACCAGGCCGCGATCGGGTGGATGACACGATCACCGTGACGGCCGAACGCGGGCGCGAGAGAATTGCCATTGACACCCCGCAGGGCGTGAACACCATCACCCGCGAAGCCCTAGATGAGCAAGTTCCTGTGGACTTGACCCAAGCGCTGCAACGCCAGCCTTCTGTGGGCTTGGGACCAGCCGGCCAGTCGTTGAGCTTTTGGCAGCAAGGGTTCACCATTCGGGGCTTGGGCGCACAACGTGTGCTGACCCTGACCGATGGTGTGCGTCTGTCTGGTCAAGGCACCGGCTATGGCGGTGGCAGCATCAGCATTTATGACACCTTCTCAGTCGATCGCATTGAGCTGCTTCGCGGCCCCAACGCGGTTTTGTATGGCACCGATGCCTTTGGTGGTGTGATCAATGTGATCACCCGTCAGCCCACAAGGCGCGATGAGCCAGGCATGAATGGCGGCATTGGTTACAGCTATGACTCGGCCTATGACTTAAACCGCGCTGGCTTTTTCATTGATGCAGGCAATGGCGATGTGGATGCTGTGTTCGGTGGCAGTTACTCGACCAATGAAAACCCAATGCTGGCAGACGGTACGCAAGCCACCAGTGGCGCGACCGATAAAACCTCCGGGTTTGCTCGGGTCAATTTCCACTTGGATGAAAAACGCCGCATGAGTTTCATTGCCAACCTCAGCCGCGATGAGGATGTGGAAATTGAAGACACCGCCATTCCATTTGGCCCAGTCGGCCAAGGGCCACTGCGCTTTACTTTCCCGCTGTATCAAAGAAGCTTGGTTGGGATGGACTATCAGTCGTTTGATATTTCTCCTGTGATTGAAGAGTTCCGTGTGGGTGTCTACTGGCAGCAAATCCGTCGCGAGTTTGACCGCACCTCACCTGAGGCCTTCTTCGCGCCACCGCCACCACGGATTGAGTCTGTTCGCGTCCTGACAGACGACGAGATCAACACCTACGAAATCAGCCCACAAATGCGTTTTAACCTGGGTGATCACAGCCTGACCGTGGGTGCCGATATTGGTTATGACACCTCCGTTGGCCCAGAGGTTGAGACGCGCACGCAGTTGTGGCCGCTCGGCCCATCGTCGCCTTTCCTTAACCCAGGACCCACACCGAGAACCCGTGTGGATGCCGAACAAACTCGCGTGGGTGCTTATGTGCAAGACAACTGGGACATCGCGCCACGCTTTGAGTTGATCACTGGTTTCCGTCTGGATCATTTCTCAACAGACGATGAGATCAGCCAAACTTCGCAATCAGAAACAGGTTACAGCGGCAACGTGGCTGTTGTGTATGAGCGCAGTGCTGAAAACAACTGGTATGTCAATTTGGGCTCAGGCTTCAGAGCGCCCGATTTGGCTGAGCGCTACCAGCGTTCTGCCGTGGTTGTGGTGCAACCGATTGAAGTGATCGGTAACCCCGATTTGGAATCAGAGCGTTCGCTGTCGATTGATATGGGCAGTAAGTGGGAAACTGAAAACTTCCGTGCAGAAGCGGCCGTTTTTTATAACGAAATTCGGGACTTCATCACCACTCGGGTGATTCAGCCACGCCCCACCATTGAGCAACCCCAAAACGTTGGTACCGTGGGTATGTTTGGTTGGGAGTTCAGCACCGCATGGCGTCATGGTGATTGGGAGTTGTTTGGCAATGGCTCCAGAACCTACGCACCGTCTGATGAGGATGTGGTCCGTGTCGATGGCGGACGCTTCAACTATGGTGTGGCTTATCGTATGGCTGGCCCCGGACAAAGCGATGTTCGCTTTGAAGCCTTGGGCCGGACGGTGTTGTCTAGCCGCGATGAGACCAGCATCGGCAGCGGCAATACGGCCTCTGATGTGACCGACTACCCAAGTTTCACCACTTTCGAATTGCGTGGGCGGGTCGATATCCCATTGAATAACGAGCGCAAGCTTCGTTTGGTGGCGGGTGTCAGAAACTTGGCCGATAAGGTTTACCGCGAGCATTTCTTCGATCAAGTCCAGCCTGAAAGAAGCATTTATGGCTCAGCGCAATTTATGTTTTGAGTGATCAAGCGCCTCGCCTGGTGGAGAAAGTTCATTGGGCGGGGCGTGATTTGAAATAAACAACCACCAAAAATTAGTTCGTATAACAACGCCAACAGACAATCGTTGGTTAGCGCTTCATCAAACTCCAAACCTTTTAATACTGGTCGCCTTGCGCGGCCAGTACTTCTTTGTGCGTGGCCCGTCGACCATGGACGCGAATCAGCCATGGCAACAAGGCCAACACGCAAACAATTTCGAGTGAGCCCACCAGGATAAAGATGCTGGGGTAGACCGGTAGATCAAAACTTCTCAGCAGCGCCATCCCGCCCACACCCAACATGGGCCCAAGCATGAACCCCAAAGACCCGGCCAAGTGAAACCCACCCATGGCGGTGGCTTGTTGTTCTTTGCCCGCCAATTGACTGGCCAGAATGATTGATGGCGCCAGCATCAAAGCCGCCACCACGCCCCCAAAAGCCATGATCATCAACACCTGGTCTGCGCTGCCGAGCCCAAGGGCGATCAGATAAACGCCATAGAGCACGCTGCCCACAGACATCAAAGCAATGGGGCTGACGCGTTCACACAACAGGCCCGCCGGATAAGTGAGTGCGCCAAACGGCAGCAAGAATGTGGCCATGGCGATGCCGATTTGAGCGGGGCTTAGGTCCAGAACCGTTGCAAAATACAAAGAGACTGTCGAAATGATGAACCCGACGGTGAGGCGGTCAACAAACGTGAAAAGATAAGGAATGGCCAGCGCGTGTTGTTTGGCAATGAGCTTCAGCATGACAGGCAAACGCTGGGCGGCTGAGCGAATGGGGGCGTCTTTTAAGACCACGATCGCGGCCAAGGCCAAGGCAAAAATGAGCCCGCCACCATACAAAAAGAGCGCGGTGGCTTGCTCGGGCGGGATGCGACCACCCAACACGGAACCGGTCGCCACGCCCAAGCTCATGGAGGCACCCACCAAACCCAGTGATCGGCCTTTTTTGTGGTCGGGTGCCACATCAGCGACCAGCGTCATGGCCAGCACGAGAACGACCATGTGAGCCCCACCTTCCATAAACCGCAATCCCAGTTGTGCGGGGTAGGGCAGTGGCAGGTACATCAAAAAGAGCATC
>JAGYMV010000012.1 GCA_018400355.1 Wenzhouxiangella sp. | reverse complement strand
GTGGTGATGACCCGGGAGCCAGGTGGGACACCATTGGCAGAGCGGATCCGAGCTGTGTTGTTGGACCCAGAAGTTAAAGCGATGTCACCGACCACTGAGTTGTTGCTGATGTTCGCTGCCCGCTCAGAGAATCTGGATCGATTGATTCGGCCCGCCTTAGCCAAGGGTCAAGATGTGGTGTGCGACCGTTTCACCGATGCCAGTCGGGCGTATCAAGGGGCCGGTCGAGAGCTGGGTCTGGAGCGGGTTGATTTGCTGGCAGAGGTGGTCCATGGGGATTTGTCGCCTGATTTGACGCTGTTGCTGGATATACCCGTCGCATTGGGGATGGAGCGGGTCGGTCAGCGGGGTGACCAACTCAATCGGTTTGAATTGGCTGAGCAGGCTTTCTTTGAGCGTGTGCGCCAAGGATATCTGGAACAAGCAGCGAAGGAGCCAGAGCGGTTTTGTGTGATCGATGCGGCCCAGAGTCTCTCGGACGTTCAGGCTGACATTCTAGCGGCACTGGAAGACCGACTGCAGGGGCTGGCGTGACCACACCAATACCACATTGGCTTGAGCCGACCGCATCGAGCCTCATCCGTCAGTTGCGACAAGAGCAACTGGGGCATGCGCCTTTAATTCAAGGGCCTGTGGGCGTGGGCAAACGGTGGCTTGCCGATGTGTTGGCGGCGACACTTTTGTGCACAGAGCCTGAAGCAGCGGATGGCAGGGCCTGTGGTCGATGTCACGCCTGCCAATTACACCAAAATGGCACGCACCCAGACCATTTTGTCATCGAGCCACCAGAGCCTGGGCGACAGATTCTCGTGGACCAAGTTCGCGCATTGGTTGACCAGCTGGTCCTCACACCTGCCATCGGTCGTTACCGCCTAGGGCTCATCACACCCGCCGAAAACATGAATGAAAGCGCGGCCAATGCGCTGCTAAAGACACTGGAGGAGCCGCCAAACAATGTTTGGTTGATCTTGGTGTCCAACAGCCCCCAACGGTTGCTACCCACCATCCGCAGCCGTTGCCAAACCGTGCCCATTGGCCCACCCAGTCAATCCCTTGGGATGGCGTGGTTGCTTGAGCAACAGCCCGAGTGTGGTGAACGAGAAATGGCTTTGGCGCTGCGGATGAGCTCAGGGGCACCCCTGCTGGCACTCGAGAAACTGTCGGCAGGGCACGTTGAAATGGCAGATTTGGTTCTCAATCAACTTCACCAATTGGCCATGGGCGAGGGTGTTGGGCTGCAATTGGCGGAGGCGTGGGGCAATGACCAGGCGAGCACCATTTGGCCGCTGCTGGCCTTTTGGATCAGCGAGCTTTCATTGGCGTCTCATGATGCGCATGCTGATCCCCGCTTAAAGGCATTGTCCGATCGGGCGATTTCCAACGACTGGTCTTCGTTGTGGTCAGGGGCGCTCGAGGCGATCGGGCTGTTGGGGACAGGTCGCCGACAAGATCTGCTGCTGGCTGCTTGGCTTTTGGAGTGGGTGGCACACTTTAAGAATTAGCGGTTTAAGCAGCACATTGTTGCCACAGTTGCTGATCCTCTATGTGGGCAAGAAAGGTGTCAATTTGTTCATACGGCGTATAAAAGTGTGGCGACACCCGAATGTTGTGCCCACGCTTGGCGACGTAGATCTCTTTATTGGCTAGCGCTTGGACCATGCACTCGGCATTCGTGTCTTTGGCCCTAAAACAGACGATGCCAGCGCGTTTTTCGCGCTCAATCGGAGAGATCATATCGATGCGAGGGTTTTGGCTCAGTGCATTGACCAAATAGTCGGTCCGATCCAATAACGCCTCACCGGTTGAGTGGGTGCCCAGCTCGGTCAGCAGAGAGATGGCGGCTGCCAACCCATGAATGCCAAACATATTCACGGTGCCTGTTTCGAAGCGTCTTCCAGTGTCAGGTGGTGTCCAGTCGGTGCGGTTAAAGTTGAATGGGTCTGGGTACATGCGCCAGCCAGGTAAGGCAACCTCCATTTGAGCGCGTGCCGATGCTCTCGACCACATAAACCCCATGCCCTCAGGCGCCATCAGCCACTTGTGGCTCCCGCAGACCACAAAGTCGATGGGGAGGGTGGAGACATCGAGTGGCAAGGCACCGAGATGCTGGATCACATCGACAGCAAATAGGGCATTGTTCTTTCGACAGGCCTCTCCGATGCGTGTCAGATTCAATCTAAGCCCGGTGTCAAACTGGACAGATGACGCAGCCACCAAGCGGGTCTTGGGCGTGATGGCGTTGATGAGGGATTGTTCAGGGTCTTGTTTGGATAGTTCGATCGCTTTTGGGATCACGCCCTTTTTTTGAAGCCATTCCCACGGCAACAAATTGGATGGAAACTCATTGGCGGGGAAGACAACCTCATCGCCGCTTGCCCAGCTCAAACCCTGCGCAATGATATTTAGGGCCTCGGATGTGTTTCTCAACAGGCTAATGTCATCAGCAAATGGCGCCTGGATAAAGTGTGCCAGCTGCGCTCGCAACTGCTCTTCTGTGGCCACCCACGCCTCATAATTTAGGGCGCCATGTGATTGATTGTCATCAACAAAATCGTGTGCTGCTTGAATGACGGGTGCGGGCCAAGCGGAGATGGCTGCGTGGTTAAGCCAAACGTGGCGATCTATCACAGGAAAAAGTTTTGAGTGATCAATCTGATGCATACTGACACCTCGGGTTATGACATGATTATTTTACAATGAATCAAGCGCTCATCATTCATGTTGACATGGATGCGTTCTTTACCAGCGTAGAACAAAACGACGACCCCAGCCTTCGAGGACGCCCGGTCATGGTGGGTGGCGCTCGTCGCCGAGGCGTGGTGGCTGCTGCAAGCTATGAGGCTCGGCAATATGGTGTGCGCTCGGCCATGCCCGCCTCTGTCGCCAGAAGGCTCTGTCCAGACGGTCATTTCTTGCCTTCCAGGATGGCGCGTTACCGTGAGGTCTCGGAGCAGATCTTTCAGATATTTGGCGCATACTCGGATACGGTCGAGGGCATCAGTGTGGATGAGGCCTTCCTCGATGCCACCCACCTCAAGCTCAAGACAATGGCTGAGGTGGAGCGCTTGGGCCGTCAACTCAAGCGTCACATTGCGTCTGTGACTGGATTGACTGCATCGGTTGGCCTGTCTCACAACAAGCTGTTGGCCAAAATCGCTTCTGACTACGACAAGCCCGATGGGCTGGTTCATATTGCGCCTGAGCAAGTGGAGCGGTTATTGAGCCCACTCCCGATTCGGCGTTTGCCGGGCATTGGTCCCAGAACAGCCCAGAAGCTCCACGCTTCCGGCATTTTGACCATTGGTCAGATTCGGCAGGCCGAGCTCGACTTACTCGAGAGTGTTCTCGGTGATGGGGCCATAGAGATTCAAGAGAGGGCCATGGGCATTGATCACCGCCCGGTCAAACCGGATCGGATTCGCCGCTCGGTGAGTCAAGAGACGACGTTTGATCAGAATCAGACTCGGTTGGATGAGCTGCTGCCCCATATTCAGCTTCAAGCACGCGATGTGTCTCAAAAGCTCATGCAAAAAGGATTGTGGGCCAAAGCGGTCAACATAAAAATCCGATCAAGTGGGTTTTCCACCATCACTCGAACCAAAGCGTTGTCAGAGCGAACGCAACAAGCCTCAGTGATTGAGGAGATGGCCATGATGTTGCTGGAGGAGTGGGCTCAGTGGCGCCCCAGTTTTGCCATCCGGCTATTTGGAGTCGGCGTCATGGTGGACGATCGAAACCCACCATAGGCCCCCAGGGGAGGGGGCGTGCGGCAGATCGACGGTTTTTGGACGGGTGGTGGCTGACCATCCCTACTCGGTGCTTTTTTTCGCTGGTTTTTAATCGCTGCTTTCGGGCGCCCCATACAGGTCTCTGAGCTCTCGTCTCAAGATCTTGCCGACATTCGTTTTTGGTAGCTCGTCAACAAACTCGATATAGCGTGGGACTTTGTAGGCGGTGAGTTCTTGCCGACAGTGTTCTTCTAGCTCTGCGACACTTAAGGACGGGTCCTTGCGAACCACCACAATTTTGACCACCTCGCCAGATTTTTCATCGGGCACACCAATGGCGCCAACTTCGACAACTTTGGGGTGGCCAGCGACCACGTCCTCAATCTCATTGGGATAGACATTGAAGCCCGAGACCAAAATCATGTCTTTTTTTCGATCAACGATATAGAAAAACCCTTGGGCATCCATTTTGGCCATATCGCCGGTTCGGAGCCATCCATCGTCACTTAAAACCTTGGCGGTCTCCTCGGGCCGTTGCCAGTATCCCTTCATGACTTGTGGGCCCCTGATGCACAACTCGCCTGTCTCATCGACGCCCACGGGTTGGCCATCATCGTTGATCACTTGGCATTCTGTTGAGGAAATGGGCAGCCCAATCGCACCGTTGTAATCGGCGAGATCCATGGGGTTCATACAAGCCGCCGGCGATGTCTCGGTGAGTCCATAGGCCTCGACCAGCGTGTTGCCTGTCACTGCCTTCCAGCGATCAGCCACTGCTTTTTGAACAGCCATCCCTCCGCCTAAGGACAGATTGAGAGGCGAGAAGTCCAGCTCGGAGAATCCAGGTGTATTTAACAGCCCGTTAAACAAGGTGTTGACCCCCGTGATTGCTGTGAACTTTTCCTTCGAGAGTTCTTTCACAAATCCGGGCATGTCTCTTGGGTTGGTGATTAATACGTTACGCCCACCAAACTTTAAAAAGACCAAGCAGTTCGCCGTCAGTGCAAATATGTGATAGAGCGGAAGGGCCGTGATGATGATCTCTTGCCCCAAATTGATTTGGCCACCCAGCCACGCAGAGGATTGCTGCATGTTGGCGACCATGTTGCCGTGGGTGAGCATGGCGCCTTTTGAGACCCCTGTGGTGCCTCCGGTGTACTGCAAAAATGCCAAGTCCTCGTGATTGAGCTCGGCGCGTGTGAGTGATTGTGCAGCGCCCGTTTGTAGAGCTTTGGTGAAGGGCACGGCCTGTGGGAGTTGGTGGGCGGGTACCGCTTTTTTTACATGGCGCAGCACAAAATTCATGATGGCCCCTTTCGGGAAGCCAACCAAATCGCCCACAGAGGTTTTAATCACATGCTCAACGTCTGTGTCTTGGATCACCGCTTCCAAAACGCTGGCAAAATTCTCTAAGATGACGATGGCCTTGGCGCCAGAGTCTTTCAGTTGGTGTTTGAGCTCCCGAGCAGTGTAAAGAGGGTTTGTGTTGACGACAACAAGCCCTGCCCGCAGGGCACCAAATACGGCAATGGGGTATTGCAACAAGTTCGGCATCATGATCGCCACACGATCACCCTTGACTAGACCCAAGGACTGCAAGTAGGCGCCGAATGCTTGGCTGTGCTCATCAATCTCTTTGTAGGTCAGCTCCGCACCGAAGTTGACGAAAGCAACTTTGTCGTGATATTCCCGACAGCTCTGGTCAATCACATCAACGATAGAACCGAACTCATTCATGTCGATGTCAACTGGAACGTGCGACGGATATTGATCTAGCCAAGGTTTGTTCATCTATCAGACCTCTTTTTAGTAATAATCTACCCACCCATTAGCTTGGCATAGCTGGCGATGGCTGACAAGTATTTTCGATCGCGTAAAAATGCCGACTTGTGTGGCTTTACGTGGGCTCTGCTCCGCGTTTATGATGCACTTTGAGCGAGGCAGATTGCGGCGAAAAGCGAGTGAAACCATATGGGTGATCAAAACGTGCAGCAGACCAGTGACGAGCTTGAGCATCGTCACTTTATGAAGGCTTTGCTGACAGAGGTTAGAGCGCTCGAAGACATGCACGCCAAGGGGATGTTTGAAGGTGGCATTCGCCGTATTGGCGCCGAGCAAGAGATGTTTCTGGTTGATCGGGCGCATCGTCCAGCGCTCAGTGCTGTTCAAGTCCTAGACCACATCAATGATGAGCGTTTCACCCATGAGCTTGGCCTGTTTAACCTCGAGGCCAATTTAGCCCCCCAAGAGCTTGGTGGCTCGTGTTTGCGCCGGTTGCATGCAGAGACCGATGAGGTGGTCCAAGTGGCCCGCGAGCATGCGGCCAAAGCAGATGCACAAATTGCGTTGGTGGGTATTTTGCCAACGCTGACCAAAGAACATTTGAGCTTAAGTTCTATGGTGCCCAAGCCACGCTACTTCGCGCTGAATGAAGCGCTGATGAAGTTGCGTGGCAGCAATTTTAAATTCAGCATCAAGGGCATTGATCATCTGCACCTAGAGCACGACAACTTGATGCTTGAGGCCTGCAACACCAGTTTTCAAGTTCACTTCCAAGTCGAAGCCGATGAATTTGCCCATTTGTACAACATCGCTCAAGTGGTCACCGGTCCCTTGTTGGCCGCTTGTGTGAACTCGCCGATCCTTCTGGGCAAACGGCTATGGCATGAGAGCCGAATCGCTGTATTTGAAAACTCAGTGGACTCACGCTCAACGGCGCATGCGGTTCGCGGGCATAAGCCCAGAGTCCATTTTGGTGATCAGTGGGTCGATGAATCGGTGATTGAGATTTTCAAAGAAGACATTGCCAGGTTTAGGGTGATTTTGACCACGGAATTTGAAGATGACCCGATCGGCATGGTTGCGCGTGGGGAGGTGCCCCAGCTCCACGCGTTGCGTTTGCACAATGGAACGGTCTACCGGTGGAATCGAGCCTGCTACGGGATTTCAGAGACTGGAAAGCCACACCTGCGAATTGAGAATCGAGTGATCCCTTCGGGTCCGACGGTGGCCGATGAGATTGCCAATGCGGCTTTCTTTTTTGGCATGATGGCCAAACTGTCGAGATCAATCGATGACATTCGGCCGTATTTCAACTTTGCTGATGTCAAAGCCAATTTCATGGCGGCAGCACGTGAGGGGTTACGGGCTCAGCAAATCTGGTTTGACCAGAAGCAGATGACAGCGCAGGAGCTGATTTTGGATGTGCTGCTTCCATTGGCAGAGGAGGGCCTCAGAGAGGCGCAGATCGATGAGGCAGACATTCATCATTATCTGGGCATTGTGAGAAAACGCGTTGAAATGCGGCGGACCGGTGCGCGTTGGCAACTCGAGTCTTTGGAGAGTATGCGGGGGCAGGGCTCTGCACATGAGTGTCTTCGTTCATTGACCTCGTCTATGATCGACCAGCAGACCGCGGGTAAGCCCATCTCGGATTGGTCTTTGGCCGAGTTTTGCTTTGTTCAAGATTGGCGAGAGAGTTATCGGACGGTCAGTCAATTTATGGCAACCGATCTGTTCACGGTGCGGCCAGATGACATCGTTGATTTTGCCGCCAGCTTGATGGAGTGGCGCTATGTCCGTCATGTCCCTGTGGAAGACAATGAGGGTCATCTGTTGGGGTTGGTTTCCCATCGTCAGCTGCTTCGCCTAGTCGCCAGAGGCTCTTCTAGCGAAGTGATGGTCAGTGAAGTGATGCATTCAGATCCCCTTTCCGTGCCCTCCCACACGCCCACGGTTGAGGCCATTCGTCTAATGCGGGATCGGCGACTGAGCTGTTTACCTGTGGTGGATGATGGCAAGCTCGTTGGGTTGGTGACAGAGTATGACTTGATGATTGTGGCGGGCCGATTGCTCGAATCGTATCTCGACGAGCCCTAGTGCCCGTTCAATAGCCTGTTTTAGTTTGAGGGAGTGACCTGACCGTTCTTAGACAGGGCCAATGCGATCCAGCGGGCTGAATCAAATTGATACAGGATGATCATCAAGATCACTGTGATGGGGACACATAAAAACATGCCTGGGATGCCCCACATCGAACCCCACAGTACAAGAGACAGCAGCACCACCAGGGGTGAAATATTGAGAGAACGACCCATGAGTGGGGGTTCGACAAAGTTGCCGATGATCAATTGTGTGGTGCCGACGCCGATGCCGATGATCATGAACGGGATCAGGGTGTCGAACTGAAGCAATGCCAGTAGGGTGGGCAGTGTGGTGGCCACCAGCGAGCCGACATTCGGGATGAAGTTCAGCACAAAGATCAACAAGGCCCAGAACCCAGCAAAATCTAATCCAACGGAGGCCATGATGGCCCATGAGATGAGCCCTGTCAGGGCACTCACCAGAATTTTGATGCCCAGATAAATCGAAACATCGCGGTCGATGCGCTTCAATATGTGGTTGGCCACATCAAACTGCTTGTCATCAGGGAATATGGCCCTAAGCTTGTGCCGGAAGAACTTTTGCTCCAGAAACAAAAACACCAGATAGACGGTGATTAGACCCAGATTGCCCATCAGGCCGCCGAGTGCCGTCGCTAAGTTTCGAATCAAAGAAGCCAGGTTGATGCCGTCCACGAGACTTTTTAGGGCAGGGGGTTCTTCAAGACCAAAGCGCTCGAAGTTTTCGGTGATCATTCGGTTGATGTTTTCTTGGTAAGCCGGGGCCGTTTCGATCACCTGGTTGATGTTGCTCGTGATCAGTTTGCCAAATAAGCCCGCAATGGTCGCGGTGACCAAAACAGCCAGTAGGAATTGAATGCCCACCGGCAAGGTGCGGTTGGCCAGTTTGATGCGACCGAACTGCCTGGCCAGCAAGTTGATCAGGTACCAAACAAAAATGGCCAATACCAGTGGGATCAGTAAGTCTCGGGCAATGACCAGTAGGTAAAAGCTGACTGCGAGGACGACCAGCCAAAGGCCAGCCGTGACAAGCTTGGGTGAGGTGCCTTGCATTCAGCCCCTAGACCACATAGACAAAGATAAATAGGCCCAGCCAAACAACATCGACAAAATGCCAATACCAAGCAGCGGCCTCAAATCCGAAGTGGTTTTTCTTGGTGAAATGGCCCGCCATGCAACGGAACGTAATAATCAGCAAGATGATTGAGCCAATGAGCACGTGCATGCCATGGAAGCCCGTCAGCATGAAGAAGGTGGAGCCATAGATACCAGAGCCAAGGGTGAGGCCGAGGTCACGGTAAGCGTGGACATACTCATAGCTTTGAATGAACAAAAACACCGTGCCGAGAACCACGGTGGAGAGCATCCACATAATCAGCGCGGTTCTTTGTGCTTTTTTCAGCGCCCAGTGGGCCATGGTGATGGTGACGCCCGAGGTTAATAGGATCAGCGTGTTGATCAGCGGGAGCCCAAAGCCTGGGATGGTTTTAAAGTCACCACCCAATTCGGCCGGGCCGTGCGTCGGCCAAGTGGCCTCATAGCTTGGATAGAGCAACAGATTGGTCATGGCGCCAGTGCCTTCGCCCCCAATCCATGGAACCGACAACACCCGTGCGTAGAACAAAGCCCCAAAAAAGGCAGCAAAGAACATGACCTCAGAGAAAATAAACCAAACCATGCCTTGTCGAAAAGAGGCATCCACCGCATGGCTATACAGGCCGCCTTCTGATTCACGAATGACATCGGCAAACCATCCAAACACCATCAAAATGACAATGGCTGCCCCGATGGCGAATACCCAGGGGCCTGAGGGGTTGGTGTTGAGCCAGTTGGCGGCACCCACCATAAGAGTGAACAGGCCAATAGAACCCACGATGGGCCATTTTGCTGTATGGGGAACGTAATAACTGCCCTGTGCCATGCCGTCTTCTTCCTTCTTGTTAACTCTTAGCGCAATGGTGTGGTGCTGATTGTAGCGATTTTAGGGGTTAAGCGCCACGACCTGCTGGGCGGTGGCGTCTTCGTTCTTGTAAATGATGTATGACAATGTGACCAAATTTGTATCGCTGGGCAGGTCGGGATGGACAAAGAAGCGAACAGGCATGTCTTTTGTCTCGCCCGGCGCCAACAGCTGCTCAGTGAAACAAAAGCACTCGGTCTTGTTAAAGAATAAAGCCGCCTGTCCTGGGGCAACGCTGGGGACGGCTTGAGCCACCACAGGCTGATCCGAGTAGTTGGTGGCGCGATACATGGTTTCGTACATGCGCCCTGGGTGGACCTTCATTGTTTTTTCAATGGGCTCAAAATACCAAGGCAGTGATGAGTTCACATTGGAATCAAAATGCACTGTGACCAAGCGCGAGGTGTCTTCTTCCGTTGGCAGGTATTCAGCCACTGGGCCGCCCGCGGTTCGCCCACCAAGGCCTGTGACTTCACAGAACTTGTCATACAAAGGCACCATCAGATAGCCAAAGCCAAACATGGCCACAGCAAAGCCTGAGAGGCGTGCCACGTACTTTAGACGAGACCCCATCGTCACTTTGTTGGGTTGCATGGTTTTCATAGCCCGCCCTGAATGAATGCCCGACCTATAAAGAAGCCGTAAATGGCCAACACCAGTGCGGCCAAGAGCCACGCTGTTTTGACAACAGCGCGGCGCTTAGATTTTCCCTGATTGGGATGTTGACTCATTGAGTCCCGCCTGTGTGAGCGACCAGGTCTGGATGGTCGATGTCGGGTGGTGTGTCAAATGTGTGCAATGGGGCGGGTGAGGGCACAGTCCACTCCAAGCCACGCGCACCTTCCCAAACACCATCCGTGGCCTTTTGTCCGCCACGCGCACATTGCCAGACGATGTAAACAAACAGGAGCTGACCAATACCGAAGGCGAAGCCACCAATCGAAGAGATGACATTGAACTCGGTGAATTGGATCGCATAGTCAGGAATTCGACGGGGCATGCCGGCCAGTCCCAAGTAATGTTGTGGGAAGAACAAGACATTCACCCAAAAAGCAGACCACCAAAAATGCACCTTACCCAAGGTCTCGTTGTACATGTGCCCGGTCCATTTCGGCAGCCAATAGTAGACGGAGGCCATGATGGCAAAGACAGCACCCGTCACCAAGACATAATGGAAATGGGCAACCACAAAGTAAGTGTCATGGTATTGGAAATCGGCTGGTACGATCGCCAGCATCACACCCGACAACCCGCCAATGGTGAACAAGACAACAAAGCCCAGTGCAAACAGCATCGGCGTTTCAAAGGTCATTGAGCCTCGCCACATGGTGCTGACCCAGTTAAAGATTTTGACGCCAGTTGGGACAGCAATCACCATGGTCGCGTACATAAAGAACAAGGCCGCACCCAAGGGCATGCCCACAGTGAACATGTGGTGGGCCCAAACAATGAACGACAAAAAGGCGATAGAGGCGGTGGCATACACCATTGAGGTGTAGCCAAACAGCTTTTTGCGCGAGAAGGTTGGAATGATCTCAGACACGATGCCAAAGGCGGGCAAGATCATGATGTAGACCTCTGGGTGTCCAAAGAACCAGAAAATGTGCTGATACAGGACTGGATCGCCCCCACCGGCCGCGTTGAAAAAGCTGGTGCCGAAGAACCGATCCGTCAGCAACATGGTCACAGCGCCCGCCAAAACAGGCATGACAGCAATCAGCAAGAAAGCGGTGATGAGCCAAGTCCAGACAAACATGGGCATGCGCAGTAGGGTCATGCCAGGAGCGCGCATGTTTAAGATGGTCGCAATGATGTTAATCGCGCCCATGATCGAAGAGATGCCCATCAAGTGAATGGCCAAAATCACAAAGGCCAAGCTGTTGCCACCTTGCAAAGAGAGCGGTGGGTACAGCGTCCAACCGGATGCTGGCCCGCCAGATGGCATAAACAAAGTCGATAGCAACAAGGTAAAGGCAAAGGGCATGATCCAGAAAGACCAGTTGTTCATGCGCGGCAAGGCCATATCAGGCGCGCCGATCATCAGTGGCACCATCCAGTTCGCTAGCCCAACAAAGGCGGGCATCACAGCACCAAAAATCATGACCAATGCGTGCATGGTCGTCATCTGATTAAAAAACTCAGGATGCACCAGTTGTAAACCCGGGGCAAACAACTCAGCACGAATGACCAGGGCCATTGCGCCACCAACAAAGAACATGATCAAAGAAAACACCAGATACAGTGTTCCGATTTCTTTGTGGTTGGTGGTGAACAACCAACGCGCCAGTCCCTTGGGATGGTGATCATGTGAGTCGTGATGAGCCAAAGTTGCATCAGTCATTGTGAAATACCTTCTCCGCCTTCGGTTGATGTTTCGCTGTGGTTATTGCAGTTGTGGTGTCTATCTAAAACGGTCAATGCGTCACTCAGGGCTTCAGGGCGTCACGCTTTGGTTATTGGCTGTACTGGCCGCTTGTTGAGTGGCCACCCAATCGGCATAATCTTCTTTCGAGACCGCCTCGACCACAATGGGCATAAACCCGTGGTCTTTTCCGCAAAGCTCCGCGCACTGCCCTCGGTAGATGCCTTCTTCTTTGATCAAGGTCCAAGCCTCATTCACCATGCCAGGGACCGCGTCGCGCTTCCAGCCCAGATCGGGTACCCACCAAGAATGGATCACATCATCGGCCGTTAGCAAGAATCGAATTTTGGTATCTACTGGCAAGACCAGACGGCGATCGACCTCCAGCAAATAGTTCTCAACTTCTGTGGGTGCAAGATCAGAGCCCATTTGACGGGCGCGATTGCTGTTGCGATCCAATGCTGAGAAGAAGCTGATGTCATCTTCTAAGTAGTCGTACTTCCAGAGCCATTGGTAGCCAGTCACTTTGACATTGAGTTCGGCGTCACCCGTGTTTTCCATGTCGATCAACACTTGCGTGGCTGGAATGGCAATCACCACCAAAATAAGTACAGGGATCGCCGTCCAAATGATTTCCGCTTTGGTGGAGTGAGAAAACTTGGCCGCCTCGGGGTTTTTGCTTCGGCGATGCAACACGATCGAGGTGAACATGGCCGTAAAGACGAGAACACCGATGATGGTCACCACCCCCATGACGGTGTTGTGGAGCACATACACATCTTGGCTGAAGGGACTGACCCCAGGGCGCATGTTGTCACCCACCGCAAAGATGCCCCAAGTGATGACGCCAATGACGGCCATCACTGCGATGCCCACAATCCACTCATTTGCTCTTTTCATATCGGTTATGTCTCGTGATTAATGTCTGGATTAACTCGCCCAAGCCGTTCTTTGAGCCAATGCTTCCCTGATTAAACCTCTGAGTTCATGCCGTTCGTGCGTGGGCAGAAACTCGCCAATTTCTTGCCTGAGGCCTTGCCTTTGCAGGTAAACCCGCGGCTGGCCCTGCTGATCAACACCTTGTGACAACCTCAACCAATTGACCGGCCATTCCAATTGCCAACGCTTGCTGGCTGTCAAGTGCACTATTGTAACGGTTTCGGGACCAAAATGGATAACTTGACGAGCCCAATTTCCTCGCCAAGCGCGTCGAAAACACCAACCGACTAAAAACACATGAACCACGGCAATCACCATCACCGGCCACAGTCCAAGAATCAGTGGGTAGAGGGCAACCACCAGCATCACCGCGCTGAGAACCAAAAAAACCGCAAAAAAGCGATCCAATGACATCGAAAGATTCGACAACAGCTCAATGGTCAGCTCAGCGCCTGAATCTGGTGTGTTGTGCACTTGGATCATGACAATCTAATGACCTGACTGGGTTGAGTGCAATGCCACGCACCCTAAGTTTACCGAAGTGTGCGGATGGGGTGGGCATCTGAGCCTTAAGTTCTTATCCTCGATCTATTTATTCGACCAACGGCCATGGGTTACACTTTCGTCACCCATTTTGGTCCTTGATCCATGCCCCACCCACCGAGCATCTAGAGAGAATTATGGCCACATCAAGTCAACATTGTGTCAGCACGGCGCCCAACACCTCGCTCGAGCGCGTTGATCGGGCTTTTTTGAGCGATGAAGCCGAGCATGTGGCCTTTCTCAGGTCTCAATTGGAGGCTGACCAGGGCATTTGGGGGGATGTGAGTGAGGACGCGGTCGAGCTGGTTCGCCGGGTTCGAGTGGGTGCCAGAGATGTCAGCGCCATGGAAGCCTTCATGCGTCAATACGATCTCTCCTCAGAGGAGGGGGTCATATTGATGTGCTTGGCTGAGGCCTTGCTGCGCATTCCAGACAATGACACCGCCGAGAAGCTGATCTCCGACAAGCTGTCAGATGCCCATTGGGAGGCGCACTTGGGCAAGAGTGAGTCTGTCTTTGTGAACGCATCGACTTGGGGGCTGATGCTCACTGGAAAGGTGGTTCGCCTCGGCCAAGACAAGAAGTCCGATTTGGGTGGCGTCATGGGCCGGTTGGTTGCTCGCTCGGGCGAGCCCATGATTCGCTTGGCCATACGGCAAGCCATGAAGATCATGGGTCACCAATATGTCATGGGGCGAACCATTGATGAGGCGCTAGAGCGGTCCAAAAAGAAAGACAATCGCCGTTTTCGATATTCCTTCGATATGCTCGGTGAGGCGGCGTTGACCGCACATGATGCAGAGCGCTATCGCCAGGCGTATCACCAAGCCATTGAGCACTTGGCCACACACCAGGCCTCTCAGGGTGATTCGGTTTCGATTGAGTCAGCGCCAAGCATCAGCGTGAAGCTGTCAGCCCTGCATCCAAGATACCATCCCGATCAAAGTGAGCGGGTCATTAGAGAACTGGTGCCGGTGGTTTTGCAGTTGGCTCAATTGGCCCAATCTCATCAAGTGGCCTTGACCTTGGACGCCGAGGAGGCCGAGCGCCTGCATCTGTCGTTGGCGATTTTCGCTCAAGTGCTGGGTCACCCAACATTGGCTGGCTGGGATGGCTTGGGTTTGGCGCTTCAGGCTTATCAAAAAAGAGCCTGGTATGTGATCGATTACTTGGGAGAGTTGGCGCGTGAAACTGGCCACCGCATTCCCATCCGCTTGGTCAAAGGCGCCTACTGGGATACCGAGATCAAGTATGCGCAAATGGAGGGCTTGGCGGGATACCCGGTGTTCACGCGCAAGGCGTCCACGGATCTCTCTTACTTGGCCTGTGCGCGGAAACTGCTCGCAGACCCGGAAGCGTTCTATCCTCAGTTTGCAACTCACAATGCGCACACGATCTGTGCCATCCGCGCTTTCGCTGGCGACCATCACGCGTATGAGTATCAGCGACTCCACGGCATGGGCGTGGAGCTCTATGATGAGGTGCTGGCCGATGACCGATTCGTGGATGCTTGTCGGGTGTATGCGCCCGTGGGCGCGCACAAGGATTTATTGCCTTATCTGGTGCGGCGACTGCTTGAAAATGGCGCAAACACCTCGTTCGTCAATCGCATTGTGGATGAGTCCATCTCCCCAGAGGAGGTGGTCACCGACCCATTGGCTGAATTGGATCAAGTCGCCCAGATTCCCCATCCGAAAATCCCACTGCCCATCGATTTGTATGGAGCGAGTCGACCGAACTCAACGGGGATCAATTTGGCCAGCTTAGAGGGACAGCAATCGGTCGCTGCCGGTTATGCGGCATGCCATGAGAAGACGTGGATGGGAGGCTATCGGGGCGCTTGTTCGATTCCGTCAGCGACCAACAGTTCGGTTTATTCACCCTTTAATACAAAAGAGCTGGTGGGCACTGTTGACTGGGTCTCAGCTGAAAGTGTCTCCGAAGTGGGCGCTGCCGCGTTGGCTGCCCAA